>NZ_JBEYCF010000016.1:0-145057 GCF_040632605.1 Streptomyces sp. NPDC019224
GTCACCGCCGCCCAGCTTCAGCCGCAGCGTCCCGTAGTCGATGTCCAACTCGTCAGTCAGGCGGAGAAGCCGCCCTGAGACAGTTGCGAGGGGCTGATGCCGGTCATCTGTTTGTACAGACGGCTGAAGTAGTGCACATCGCGGAATCCGGTCAGGCGTGCGGTCTCCGTCACATTGCACTCTCCGCTGCTCAGGAACTCCGTGGCTTTCGCGATCTTGACGTGCTGCTGGTAGGCAGTCGCCGTGAGCCCCGTGACCTTCTTGAACACGGTCCGGAAGTGAGAGGGGCTGAATCCCGACAGGGCGGCCAGTTGATTCACCGAGTACGTGGTGGAGAAATCGTCTGCCAGCAGTTGTGTGATGGCCGAGATGCGCCGCACATGCGGCGCATCCATCGTCGACTGGCGGTGTTCCTGGATGACACGGAAGAGCACCGCTGACGTCAGTCCCCGCATCTGCAGCAGGTATCCGGGTTCCCGGGACGTCCATGCGGTGTGCAGCTGAGCGAAGGAGGTGGCGACGCCTCCGGACAGATCGGTACTCAAGACGGGGAGTGTGTCCAGCAGGGCATCGGGGTCCCGGTCGGTTGCCGTCACCCGGAAGGCGACCGACATGAAGTGCCAGGGATCCTCCTGGTCGCTGCTGGCCGTGTGCACGATACCGCGAGGCATCAGGATCAACGCTCCGGGCCGGATGCGGTAGGCCCGGCCGGCGATCTCGTAGTCGGCCTTGCCCGACACGGCGTAGACCATGATGTGGGACTGCTTGTTGGCGTGGTTGGTGATCCGCCAGGCCGGAGTGGTCTGGCGGATCAGCACGTAATCGACGTCGCTGACGGTGCAGTCGAACGGATCGCGCGAGGGCCGGAGGGGCACGTGCCGTTGCCGCTCTTCCTGAGTGCGGCGCGTCACGTCGCCCGGGTCAGCAGGTGGTCGAGGTCGAAGGAGGCCTCAGTCCCGTCCGGACGTTGTACGACGGCGACATGCCCGCTCCGCAACCAGATGTGCCAGTCCTGGATCGCCGACTCCTCGTCCAGAATGATCGAGTAGACGCTGCGATGGTGAGTTCCGGCGGTCGCTGAAGAGAACGTGTGAACTTCGCCGCTTCCTTCCTTTCCCTGTCCCGGGGAGTTCGGGTGAGGGCTGTAGACGTCGTGGAGCGCGGACCAGCGTGTCCGGACGGGAGACATCGAAGGGCACTGATCGGTCTCGGACACCAGTTGGAAGAACTTGGCCGCTGCATCACCCCGACGGAACACGAGCCGGCTGTCCGTGGCCCTGTTGGTCCGCAGGAGATCGTCCCGGTTGTTGATCACGAAATGGGAGTGTACGACCAAGGGGTGCCGTGTATCGATCTCGTCGACGATCAGGACGAGGTGCGGGAGCCAGCTGATCCAGGTGCGCCGTACGCGGGCAACCGCCGGATCCCGGTAAGCGGCGGCCAGGTCGGCGCTGAAGACGGTGACGGGTCCCCGCACGGACGGGTTGTCGACGAGAAGTGGCCCGACCCGGGCCCCCTGGGCTCCTCCGGTCAGCGGAAGACTCTGCGTCACCGTGCTGCCGGTCGAGGGATCGACGAATGACCAACCGGTGTGCTCTTCGGCTGACTTGGCGTCGGACTGTGCTTGAAGGCGGTAGCAGCAGTGACCCGGGTCCGTGAACAGGACCTCCCCTCGATGTCCCAGAACGAAGCTGCCGTCGTCGGCATGACGGTGCGAGACGGTGGGAAGTTCGTCGTGCCCCGTACGTGCGGCCAGTACGGTCCTGGTGTCCTGCCAGGAGTCCCGGACGACGACCGCGCCCGAACCGAAGCCCTGCCCGGTCGCGAGCCCGGCCTCCGACGGTGACACGGGGTCCCCGGCAGCTGCCAGGTGGTTGAGGCTCCGCCAGCTGATCCCGTTGAAGAAGCCGAAGGTCGACGCTCCGCCCGGCGTGAGTTCGAGGTCCGCGTAGGTGGCGTCGAAGAGCCAGCGTGCGAGACCTCGACGCCTTGCCCCGGCGGAGTCGGGCAGGAACCTCGCGAGGCACAGGAGAACGTCGGCAGGTGGCCTTCCCGTCAGAGCCGTGTCCCCGAAGTTCACCATCGCCATGTAGCGACCGTCACCCCACGAGCTTCGGTTCTGCTCGAACATCACCGACTGCACGACCCACGGGAGCGCGTTGCCCAGGGGCGTGATCCACTCGGGGGACACCTCCGGGACGTCGGCGGCGATCACCAGTTCATACACGTGGGTGAGGTGCAGCATGGCATAGCCCCAGTACTGAACCCACTCCGCGTAGCTGTCGGCCTGACACAGCGCGGCTCCGAACCGGAACCGGCGGGGGAGTGTCCCGATGTCGTCGTCGGAGCCCGTGGCCAGCGCCATGGCGGCGAATCCGTTCAGCAGCACCATGTACCAGTTGCACACGTCGGGCGCCGTCTCCCCCTCCCGGGGAACGCGCTCGTTGCCCTCCAGGAAGCGACGGCACGGTTCGAGGCCCTTGTGGACGAGAGCCCGCTCGACGAGATGGCGCTGAGCGTCGTCGAAGAGGTCGGGACAGAGCTCGAGAACCGTGGTGACGCCGAGACCGACGTGAGCCGTCTCGAGGGTGCCGACCTGGGGTGAGGCCCGAGGCCGGAACGACGGACCTGTCCATTCGTCGGCCGGAAGGTCGCAGATCCTCATGACCTCGGAGGTCAGCCAGGCGGCCCGTCCCTCATCGGGCATGAGTGCCTGGACGATCGCGACATCGCTCAGGCGCTCCCAGCAGACGTACCACCAGTCCACCCGCGCGGCTGCGTCGTTGGGATCGACGACGGTCGGGGAAGCGGCCCAGCGGTCGGCACGCCGCGTCAGAACATCCAGCATGTCCTGAGCGCGGGAGTTCTTCCTGCACAGGTCGAGAACATGCTGCACATCGAGCCGGCTCTTCGTACGGGGATCATTGGCCAAGGACATCGGACGCCTCATCCGTGGTCGGGGCAAGTGGAGGGAGGTACAGCTCGGACTGGGGAGACGGCCGAAGCCGCACCGACTCGATCCCGACGACGGGCGCGACGGACATCGCCAGGATCAGCGCGGCGAAGCCGTGCGGTTCGTCCCGGAAGGGCGAAGGCAGCCCGACGTAGGCCTCGGGTGTCCCCGCGGCCTCGCCCTCACCCGGGCACAGGGTCCCCGGACAGCTGTTCTCCGTGGAGAAGTCGGCGTTGACGCACCACCGGGCAAGGCCGTGCACGCCGGCGCGGACGGCGTCGTGCCACTCCTCGCCGACGAGCACCCCTTGCTCAATGCCCACGCCGAGGCAGTAGACGATCAGGCCCGACCCGGAAGACTCCTCCCACGCGTCGGCCATGGGTATCTCCTGGCGCCACAGCCCCCGGCCGGTCTGATACGGCAACAGACTCCGCGACAGCGCGACGAAACGTTCCACGACCTCCTCGCGCCGCTCGTACCCCTCGGGCAGCCCGCGCAGAAGCTCGGCGAGGGCGAACAGCCCCCATCCGTTGCCCCGCCCCCAGTGATCCTGCGACAGGACGCCCTTGGCGACGAATCCCTTGCATTGGTGCAGCAGACCGTTGCCGGGGTCGAGGAACTCGTCGTACATCAGGACGGCCTGGCTGATCGCCTCGTCGATGTACCGGGGTTCGTCCAGAGCGTGGCCGGCGTACATGAGGAAGGGCGCCGAGGCCATCGCGACGTCGATCCAGATGAGATCGGGGCACCCCGGCATGGCGAGGATCCCCTTCTCGTCGCGCGTCGCCGTCATCATCTCGTCGGCGTAGTGCCGCAGCAGCTCCGAGCGGTCCTTCACATGGCCCCGAGCGCTCAGGAAGGCATGGGCGATCCCGCCGATGCGGTAGCTGGGGAAGTTGTACGGAGGATGCGTGATCTCGTCGGGGAAGCGGCGGACAACGGTCTCGGCGTGGCGAACGAGGGCGTCGTCGCCCGCCTCGATCGCCGCGCGGGACAGCGCGTAGATCGCCAGGACGCCGTAGTAGGCCTTGACCTCGTCGGTCGCGTCGTAGTGGCGGAACAGCCCGACGGCAACGTCGTGAGGTGCCACTTGTGTGGTGTGGCGCGTCGAGCCGGCGAGCCGCCCACGGTCAGAAGTAGCCACCACGCTCCACCACCTTTCGGGGCTCCAGGCCGGAGGTGACCATCTGCTTGATTCCGACCTCGTCCTCCTCGATCTTCTCCGCTGCGATCAACGTCTCCTCGGCCAGGGCGCGAGGAACGACGATCACTCCGTCGAGGTCGCCGACCATGAAGTCGCCCGGTGCGATGGTCACCTCACCGATCCTGATCTCGGTCTGCCAGCCCGTCATCCGGAAACGGCCGAGCATGCCATTCGACGTGCGGTAGCGGGCGTAGACAGGGAAGCCCAGGTCCAGGATCTTCTCCGTGTCGCGAACGCCGCCGTCGATCACGGCGCCGCGGCAGCCCTTTTGCTGCGCTGCCATGGTCATGACCTCGCCCCACTGGGCGGACTCGTCGTCTCCGGAGGTGTCCCAGACGCAGATCGAATGCTCCGGTATCTCCTCCAGCATCGCGGCACGTTCTTCCATCTCGCCGTCCAGCTGGAGACTCTTGGCACCCTTGATGGTGAAGGCCGTACCGGACAGCCGCATGTCGTCGCGCACCGGGACGATCGCGTGGGGGATGACCTGGCGGGTGAGCCCTCCGGCGCGGAGAACGTCGTTGACCGCGGCCGTGGACACGCGGGCGTACCGGTCGCACAACTCCCCGTCGGTCAGTTCTGGTCCGGTGACCGGCCCGTCCCCCGAGGACGGGACGGGAGGCGGCAGAGCGTCGGTCCTGGGATGGTCCATGCGTGGTGACTCACTTCCTGCTGAGCTCTGCTGAGAGCGTCGGTCTGTGTCTGACGGGAACGGGGTGACGTGGAGGCATGGTGATGAGTCCAGACCGTACGCAAGGAGAGCTGGTGGGCACCCGGCCCCTTGCGCCGATGGTTTGCACGATCTGCCGGTCGAGCCGGTCCGGCCGGCCGGGTGTGGACGCGGGGGCCTACGGCGTGCAGCCGGTTACGGCCGGCGAGGCTACGGTTCAGCCACGCGTTCCTCTTCACCCGGACCCACGTGGCGACGCGACCTGTGCCGCCGTCGGAAAGGATGCCGACCCCCGAAGGCCGTCGTGCGGGCCCGCCGGGCGCGGGCGGCCGCCGACCCCGGTTCTCGCCGGCCGGCTGTCGGTAACATGAGTCGTCGGATCTGTTGTCCATATCCGGATACGGCGTCCCCACCAGAGGCCGGGGTGCCTGCCGCCCGCGAGATCCAGCGGCACATCGAGCGAGTGGAGCCGGGACCGCCCATGAACGCCGAACAGCTTTCCGCAGCCGCCCCCCACCTGCTCGACCGGTCCGGAGGGTGCTATTCCCTGGACGACCCCCGCTGGCGGGGCGAGGACGGCAGCCCTCTCGCCGTCAGTGCACTACCGGGCCTGCGCCCCGAGCAGATCGACACCGCCGAGCGGTCCCTGTGGCGCTACCACGCGGCCCTGCCCGTCCCGGTCGCCCGCCGGGTGAGCCTGGGTGAGGGGTGTACGCCGATGGTCCCGGTCGACTGGGCCGGCCGGCGCGTCCACTTCAAGCTGGAGTGGTTCAATCCGACCTCCAGTTTCAAGGACCGCGGGGTATCGGTGATGATCTCCCACCTCGCGGCGCACGGCGCCGACCGTGTGCTGGAGGACAGTTCGGGAAACGGCGGCGCCGCGGTGGCCGCCTACGCCGCCGCTGCCGGTATCCGGGCCAAGATCATCGTTCCCGCCGCCACCTCGGCGGCCAAGATCCTCCAGGCCCGCGCCTACGGGGCCGAGATCGAGCTCGTGCCCGGCACCCGCGACGAAGTCTCGGCCGAGGCGATCCGGCAGTCCCGGCGGATCCCCTACGCCAGCCACAACTGGCACCCCATGTTCATCCAGGGCACCAAGACCCTCGCCTACGAGATGTGGGAGTCCCTCGGCTTCACCGCACCCGACAACGTGGTCCTCGTGGCCGGGGCCGGCAGCAATGTCATCGGGTGCGACCTCGCGTTCGGCGAACTGCTCGGCGCCGGCCGGATCGCCGGGCGACCGCGCTTGTTCGTCGGGCAGCCCGAGCACTGGGCGGCCATTGCCGACACGTTCAACGGCATCGACCCGGGCTGCCGCGGCGAGCGGGTGCCGACGATCGCCGAGGGCGCCTCCATCGCCCACCCGGTCCGGCTGCCCGAGGCGGTGGAAGCCATCCGGCGCTCCGGCGGAGCCGCCTACGCCGTACCCGAGGCGGAGATCCACGCCGCGGTCCGCGCCCTGAGCAGGCGCGGCCTGTACGCCGAGCCGACCAGCGGTGTCGCCGCGGCGGCCCTCGATCACTTCATCGCGTCCGGGGAGATCGCTCCGGACGAGACGACCGTGGTCGTGCTCACCGGCGCGGGGCTGAAGTCCGCCGAGAAGATGGCCGCGGTGTTCACCGGAGACGGTGACGACGGCCAACGGACGAGGAGCACTCGATGACCGCCCGGCCGTTCCGGGCGCTCCGGTCAGTGGGCGTGCGTCTTCTCCGGCGGTGAGGGCTGCCAGCTGTAGCCCGGGACGACGAGGCGGCCCCCGGTGACGGGATCCGGGATGATGACGGACGACAGCCCGAAGACCTCCTGGACCATCTCGGTGGTGACGACGTCGTCCGGCGCGCCCTGCGCGACCACGCGGCCGTCCTTCATCGCGACGAGGTGATCGGCGTAGCGGATGGCCTGGTTGAGGTCGTGGAGCACAGCGACGACGGTGCGGCCGCGTTCGAGGTTGAGACGGCGTACGAGGTCCAGGACCTCGACCTGATGGGCGACGTCCAAGTACGTCGTGGGCTCGTCGAGCAGCAGGAGCTCGGTGTCCTGCGCCAGGGCCATGGCGATCCACACGCGCTGGCGCTGACCGCCGGAGAGTTCGTCCACCGGGCGGTCGGCGAGGCCGGCCGTGTTCGTCCGCTCCAGGGCCTCGCTCACGGCGTGCTCGTCGGCCTCAGACCACTGCTGCCACCACTTCTGGTGCGGCTGACGGCCGCGTGCGACGAGATCGGCGACGGTGATGCCGTCGGGTGGTGTGGGGGACTGCGGCAGCACACCGACGATCCGGGCGATCTCCTTGGCCGGGAGGCGGGCCAGTTCCGCGCCGTCCAGCAGTACGGCGCCGCGTCGCGGCCTGAGGAGGCGGCCGAGTGCCCGCAGGAGGGTGGATTTCCCGCAGGCGTTGGGCCCGACGACGATGGTGACCTTGTCGTCGGGTATCTCCAGGTCCAGGCCCTCGACCACGGTGCGGTCCTCGTAGGCCAGGGTCAGATCGTGCGCCGAGAGTCGGCTGGGGGACGGACGGCTCGTCACGAGATGCCTCCGGAACGGCTGCGGGTACGGACGATGAGCCACATCAGGTACGGGGCGCCCACCACGGCGGTGAGGACACCGGTCGGCAGCTCGATCGGGGAGAACAGACGGCGGGCCAGCAGGTCCGCGACCACGACGATCAGCGCCCCGGCCAATGCCGAGGACAGCAGCGGGGTCTGGGCCGTGCGGGTGAGCCGGCGCGCGATCTGCGGGGCGAGCAGCGCGACGAAGTCGACCGGCCCCACCGCGCCGGTCGCCACCGACGCCAGCACGACCCCGAGCGCGGTCAGCCCGAGCCGGACCCGGCCCAGACGCACACCGAGCGAGGTCGCGGTGTCGTCGTCGAAGGACGCGCCGCGCTGTGCCCGCGCCGCCCACAGGGCCGCCGGCAGGCCGATCAGGAGGACGACGGCGAGGGGCCCCGCCTCCTCGTAGCCGCGGCTGTTGAGCGAGCCGGTCAGCCAGACCTTGGCCTGCTGGGCGACCAGGTAGTCGCCCTTGGTCAGCAGCAGCTGGGTCAGCGAGCCGAGCGCGACCGACACACCGATGCCGACCAGCACGAAGCGGGAGGAGTGCAGTCCGCCCCGCCAGGCGAACACGTACACGATCAGGGCCGCCGCCAGGCCACCGGCGACGGAGACATAGGGCAGCGCGTCGGCGGTGACGGCGTTGAAACTCAGCGCCGCCACCGTGGCCGCACCCGCCCCGTGCGTGACGCCGATGACGTCGGGACTGGCCAGCGGGTTGCGGGCGACGGTCTGCACCAGCGCCCCCGCGACGCCGAACGCGGCCCCCGCGAGGAGTCCCACGACCAGACGCGGCAACCGCAGCGTTCCCACCACGAGTTCGTCCGGACTGGGGCGGCCGAACAGGACGCGCATGACCTCCGACGGCGCCACGAAGGATTCACCCACGGACAGGTACGCCACGACCGCACACGCGAGCAGCACCGTGAGGACCCCGGCAACGACGACCGCCCGCCGGTGTACGAGGAAACTCACCCGTCCGCGCCGCAGCACGGCATGGCCGCCGGGGCGCAGGCGGGGGACGACGGTTGCTTCGAGACGGCTCATGCGGCCACCACCGTTCGGCGCCGGACCAGCGCGATCAGGAACGGCACGCCGATCAGGGCGGTCATGACCGCCACCGGTACCTCCGAAGGCGGAAAGAGGACCCGGCCCAGTACGTCGGAGCCGAGGATCATCACCGGGCCCAGCATGGCCGCCAGGGGCAGGACCCAGCGGTGTGCCGTGCCCACCAGCGCACGGGCGATGTGCGGGACGGCCAGACCGGTGAACGCGATCGGCCCGACCGAGGCCACTGCGGCCCCGGTGAGCACCGTCGCCCCGAGCGCACCGAGGGCCCGCAGCCGCCCGACGTTGTTGCCGAGGTTCCTGGCGGCGTCGTCGCCCAGAGCGAGCGCGTCCAGACCCCGGGCGATCGCGGCGACCAGGATCGTCCCGGCCACGACGAACGGCCATACCTGGCCGATCACCTCGCCGTCGCGCCCACTGATCGAGCCGACCTGCCAGAAACGGAACTCGTCGAGAGCACGGGCATTGGTGGTGGCGATCCCGGACACGAGGGAAGCGAGGAACGCGTTCATCGCGGCCCCCGCGAGCGCGAGCTTGACCGGCGACGCTCCGCCCCGCCCTCCGCTGGCGACGGCGTACACCCCCACACCGGCCAGCGCGGCACCGGCGAACGCGAACCACACGTAGCCGTTCAGCGAGTGCACCCCGAAGAACGCGATCGCGGTCACCACGCCGACCGAAGCGCCCTGGCTCACACCGAGAATGCCCGGTTCCGCGATGGGGTTGCGGGTGATCCCCTGCATGACCGTTCCCGCGAGAGCGAGCGCGGCGCCCGCGAGCAGGCCGACCACCGTCCGGGGCACCCGCAGCGCGCGCACCACCTGGGCGTCTTCGCTGCCGCCGTCGTGGAACAGAGCCTGCAGCGCATCGCCCGGGGCGATCTGGCGGCTGCCGACGGTGAGGCTCAGGAGGACGGCTATCAGCAGCATCGCCGCGCCGGCCAGCAGCCAGCCCGCCCGTCGGCGGGTGAGGTTGGGTGGCGACATGCGCCGCGCTCACTCTCTCTTCTCTGTCTCAGGCCCTCAGGCCGTCAGGTGCTTCTCAAGGTCGTCGAGTACCACGTCGGCGGCGGTGACGCCGAGTCCCAGATACCAGGTCTCGTCCGGCACGTCGTAGGCGTGCCCGTCCCTGACCGCCTTCAGGTTCTTCCAGAGCGGATTGGCCTGCGCCTTGCTCTTGTCGGTGGCCTTCGCGTCGCCGTACACGCCCGTGAAGATGTAGTCGGCGTCGGCCTGGTCGATGTTCTCGGCACTGACCTCGGCGGCCAGATCCGCGATGTCCTGGTTCTTGGGGCGCGGGATGCCGACGTCCTTGAGGATGGTGCCGATGAAGGAGGCGTTGGCGTAGAGCCGGATCAGACCGTCGGGCAGGTAGCGGACCATCGACACGGTCGGCTTGTCGGCCCCCAGCTTGTCTCCGAGAGCCTTCGCCTTCTTCTTGTACGCGGCGAGGTTCGCCTCGGCCTGTGCCGTCCTGTCCAGCGCGGCGGCGTTGAGGAGGTAGTTCTCCTTCCAGGTGAAGCCGGGCCGGATGGAGAAGACGGTGGGCGCGATCTGCGACAGCTCGTCGTAGGAGTTCGCGGCGCGCAGCTGGCTCCCCAGGATCAGGTCGGGCTTGAGGGCGGCGATCGCCTCCAGATTGAGGCTGTTGATCGTGCCGATGTTCTTCGGGGTGCCCGCGTCCTTCTTGAGGTACGACGGCAGCTCCGGCGAGCCCTCGGTCGGAGCGAGACCGACCGGCTTCACACCGAGCGACACGACGTTGTCGAGCTCACCCACGTCGAGCACGACCACGCGCTTGGGCTGCTCCTTGATCTCGGTGCTGCCCATGGCGTGCTTGATCGTGCGCGGCCACTGACCGGGCTTCGCGTCCGTGCCGAGGGCCGCGGTCTTCTCGGCCGCGTCGCCGAAGTCCTTGCCGCCCTTGGCGACCGACTTCGAGTCCTTCGTTCCCGACGCCTGGGCGGACGAGCCGCCGTCCTTCCCGGAGGAATCGGCGCCGCACGCAGCCAGTGACAGCGCGGCAGCGACGGCGAGGGCGACTGCGGCTGTACCACGGCGCCGATACGACATGAGCGTGCTCCTAAGGTTTGTTCACCTTTAAAAGATTAGGTGAGCCTCACCTTAAGGCAACGATGCCCATGGGATGTACACGGGGGTGGCGCTTACGGCGGTGCCGCGCGGCGGAGCGGCGGGGTGAGACCGCCGCCGCTCCGCCCGGCAGGGAGTCAGTCGTCGAGGGCGTCGGTGACCTTGCCGAGGTCGACGAACTTGAAGTTCGTGGAGGGGCGGTCACCGTCGCCGGGGGCGTCGTGTCCGTCCTGGACGACGAGGAGGCCGTTCGGGTAGCGGCGGCCCAGCGGCTCGTTCAGCGCGGCGGCACCGTCGCACTCCTCGGAGCCGTCGAGCGTCGCGGAGGCGGTGGCGACCCGGAAGCCGCCCTCGTACTCGTTGGAGTCGGAGACCTCCCGGTCGTAGGCGGCGAAGGTGTTGTCGCCCTGGCTGGAGGCGAGCAGCAGGCCGTCCCCGTCGTCCTCCTTCACCAGGGTCAGGCCCTCGACGTCGGCGGTGATCCTCTTGCCGCCGAAGCCGGGGTCGGCACCTGCCTCGCATTCCTCGGTGGCCTCGTCGTAGGTGCCGGGGACGCCGTACTCGCGGACCTTGTCGATCAGCTTCGGGGTGCCGGTGAGGTCGGCCTTCAGGCGCCAGATCCCCACGTCCTCCTGGCCCGCGTACAGCATGCCGTTCGCCGGGTCGACCACCATGCCCTCCACCTGCGGGAGTTCACCCGGCTCGCCGCACGGCGACCACGAAGTCCCGTTCGGGAGACGGAAGCTGTGCGGAAGGTCGAGCGTACGGACCTTGGTGTAGCCCACGGAGCCGTCCGCGCGGGAGGTCAGTTCCAGAAGGGCGAGGCGCGTGCGCTCACGCCGGCTGACGAGTGCGAAGGAACGGCCGGTGGCCGGGTCGGTGAAGGTGGCCAGGCCGTAGGCGGTGCGCTGTTCGTTGATCTCGTCCTGCGAGGTGGAGAACACCGCGGGCGCCGTACGGTCGGTCACGTCGGCGAGCGGGCCGCCGGCGCGGTCGCGGTCGATGCGGTAGATGCGCAGCCGGTCGTTGCCCCGGTCCGTGGTGACGGCCAGGTCTCCCAGACGCGCACTGTGCACGAGGTCCACGTTGTTGAAGCGGCCCGGAGCGTCGTCCGCGCCGGGCCCCGGAGGCGCCGGGACCGACTGCACCTCGCGGGCGTCCAGGTCGTACACGCGCAGTCCGCCCTGCTTCGCCGTCGCGACGACGAGGCTGCGGTCCGGGTCGGCCGGGTTGCGCCAGATCGCCGGATCGTCGGCGTCCGCGTCGCCGCCCTCCTCGTCGTCGTGCAGGGCGGCGGTCTCGGCGCGCGGGGTGACGGCGGGCAGCGATCCGGCGGCCTGCACGGGGCCCACCGCCGTCACGGCGAGCGCGGCGACAGCGGTGGCGAGGACTGCCAGGGACTTCCGAGGGGGGACCATACGAGAACTCCATGATGTCGGGAACATGCGGAGAGCATCGTGTGATCTTGGAGTAAGGAGACGGGGGGCACTACGTGGAACGGGAACGTAGGGGAGGTGAACTCCCGGCGAGGCCACCTCGTGGCGCGGTGCCCCGCCTCCTGCTCGGCGCGGTGCAGCGTGCCCACTCCCAGCTCTCGTCGCCCTCCGGCTTCGGGGGCGTTCGGGGCACACGGCGACGCGGGGCTCCCCGCCGGCACGAGGCGCTCGGCCCCGCGCCGCCAGTCAGGCCGAGGACAGCTGCTCTGCTATCTCCTTGACCCAAGCAGCGCTCTTCGCCGGGTCGTTGAGGGATTCGGCCCACTCGTCCGGGGTCTGCCGGTGGTGGGCGGGGCCCGCTTTGAGAGCGATGAGAAGCGCTCTGGCCGAGTCCCTCATGGCCGACGATGTTTCGCCGCTGCCCTCGATCTCCGTGCCCGCCGCCAGTCCGTAGATCTTGCGCGCCATGGCCTGGCGTTCACCGTTCTCCACCTTCTTCCAGAACTTCAGGGCCTCCTTCAGGGCCTCCTGGCGGGAAGCGGGCTCGGCCGGGGTCTCATCCGCCCCCCAGCGGTCGGGGTGACGCGCCCCGTCGTAACGCTTCAGGCCCGCGCGGCCGGCCTTGTAGGCGGTGACACCGAGGATGAGGCCGGCCGCACCCGCGGCCAGGCCCCAGCCGACCGGATTGCTCGCCAGCCCGGCTCCTCCCGCCGTGGCGGCGACCGCGGTCACGATGCCGCCCGCGGCCTTGGCGGACTCGCCCACGGCGGTGAACGCCTGCTTGCCCATCTTGTTGCGCTGCTTGCCCAGCGCGTACGAGTGCACGGTGTTCATCGTGTTCGCGTCCTCGGCGCGCCGGATGTCGGTGGCCGCGTCACGGGCCGCGGCCGTCGCTGCCCAGGCGGCGTCGATGGCCTCGGAGACGCGCGCCATCCGGTCCTCACCCTCATGGTCCCAGTGGCCGTCCAGTGCGACGTATGCGGCATCCGAGGCCTGTTCCGCTTCCTGCCGCGCCTGGTCCAGCCGGGCCAGTGCCCCCTCGTCGGTGCGCTCGTACTTTTCGAGCCCCTTCAAGGCGTGGTACTTGCGGGCCGTCAGCCCGAGACGCGTTGCCGCACGGGCGCCCTTCGCCGCTCCGACGACGCTGGAGCCGATCCCGCTCGCCTCGGACACCGTCGCGGCGTGCGCTGCCATCTGCGCCTTGGTCAGCTCCTTGGCGATGCCGAGGGCGTAGTTCCCCGCTCCGGCGGCACCGATGACCGCGTCGGCCGTCTTGGAGCCGGCCTTCTTGTCCGCCGTGTGGAAGGCGGCCCCGTCCTTGTGCTTCGCGGCGTCCTTCCTGGCTTTGACCGCCTCCATGCCGCTGAGGACGGCGCCGGCGGCCTCCGTGACGAGGTTCTCCGAGGCGGCGGCGGTCCCGGAGGCGCCGGTGGAGTGTTTGAGGCCGTCGTTCGCCGTCGCGGAGGCCTGCTGGGAGAAGCCCGCGTTGGCGGGGACGTGGACGCCCTTGACGAAGGTGTCGATGAGTTCGAGGTTCTTCTTGAGCTTGTCGAGGATCGCGGCGATCCGGTCGCGGTAACTCTTCGGTCCGGCGGATGCGCCGGCACTCTCCGGCTCCTTCCCTTGTGCGGTCTCACCGGCGCGCTGCACCGCCGCGATCGCGGCCCGGTTACCGAGGCTGGACTGGATCGCGAGGAGAGGGTGGTGCGGCGCGCTGAGCAACGGAGTTCCGGCCGGGCTCCGGTGCCGGTCCCGGTCCCGCTCCTGCCGAACCGGGGGCAGGACAGCCGCTGACTGCCGCGTCGAGGTGCGGTGGACCGGGGTGCTCATGACGTACCTCTCCTGTGCCGGACCGGGGGAGTGGAGAGTAGCCAGGCAGGGCCAACAGAAGTGGTACGGCGGGAAGATCTTTCACGTACGCCGGCCGACCGGGCCCCCGGGTTCACCCTCACCCGCGAGGGCGGCAGACAGCGCCGCGAAGCAACCCGACACGGACCGCGCGGTGCCGGAGAGTCTGCGGCGAGCCGACGTCGCACACGCTTTCCCCGACCTCCCTTCACCCGATAGTCACATTTATCGATAGGCTCCGGGCGCTGTATCCGTACCACAGAGGGGGGACTCCTCATGCGTATCCGTCATGCCCTGACCGCCGCCGCAACCGCCGCGTCGGTCATCTCGCTCGGTCTCGTGACCGGCGTGCCGGCCCAGGCGGCCGAGTACTCCTCGGCCCTGAAGATCAAGGGTGTTCAGTACGACGCCCCGGGCAGCGACTCCAACAGGTGCTCGGGCGGCAACGCCGCGAGCGAGTACCTGACGATCAAGAACTACTCGCGCACCGCGACGGTCAACCTCAAGGGCTACGTCGTCAAGGACGCCGCCGGCAACACGTTCACCTTCAGGACGACCCACAACCTGCAGCCCGGCGACTACGTCAAGCTCCGCGGCAACCGCGGCACCGACTCCGACGCCAAGAACGTCGTCTACCGCCAGAACTGCAACTTCATCTGGAACAACGACAAGGACACCATCTACCTCTACAAGTCCTCCGGCGCCCGCGCCGACGTCCACTCCTACACGAAGAAGAGCAACGACCGCGACGGCAACGGCTACATCACCTACCACGGATAACCTTCGCGACTGCCCGGTGCGGCCTCACAAGGCCGCACCGCGGCGCATGGGTCCACCCGAGACCAGGTGCCGCTATCGGTCCGGCAGCCGTCGACAGCCCCGCGACCGGGTCCCCCCGGCCCAGCAGCCGTTGAGCTGTCCGGCGGGAACAAGGGGGACGCAGGCAAGCCGATTCGAAGGCGGACGGAAGCACTCCAGCCGTCGGCTGACCGGGCCTGGCGTTTCCCTGATCCCGTGAACACCAGCCCTGTGATCAGCAGCCACGCGATGCGCACCGCTGATCGGTCGCTCGCGGGGGTTAACCCCACCAAGCTCGCTGGCATCAACAGCACCACCAACAGACGTGCCAGCCGCATTCTGCGGGCAGCCGGGTTCCCGAATGATCGGACAGGTACCACAGCGCCCTCAAGCCGTCGAAGGATCACTCGTGTCCCGCACCCCCCGTACGAGCCGTTCCACGTCCCGTGTTCTGTCCTCCCTCGCCTTGCTGGCTTTGGGGGCCGGTGGCCTCACTGCATGCAGCGACAACGATTCCGCCTCCAGCCCCACGGCCTCGTCGTCCGCCACCTCGTCCTCCTCCCCGGGATCCGCCAAGGCGGCCGAAGCGAAGCTGCACATGGTCGACAACGACGGTCACCGTGTGGCCTTCTACGTCACGCAGGGCAACGGCTCCACCATCGTCCTGGACTCGGGCGGCGGTGAGTACTCCTCGCAGTGGAAGGACATCGTCCCCAAGCTTCACGCGGCCACCGGTGCCACCGTCATCACGTATGACCGGGCCGGTCTCGGCAAGAGCGACGTGGTGCCCGGCGCGTGGAAGGTTCAGAGCGCCGTCGGCGACCTCAAGGCGGGACTCAAGCAACTGGGCATCGCCAAGGACGTGACCTTGGTCTCTCACTCCCAGGCCGGGGAGATCGCGAACCACCTCGCCCAGGACAACCCGGAGATGCTCTCCGGCGCGGTCCTGGTCGACGCCAATCTCCCGCAGTTTTTCACGGACGAGGAGATCCCCCGTCTCGTGGCCGGGACTCAGCCGGAGGTCGATGCGGCGAAGAAGGACCCCGAGAAGCCGGAGAACCGCCAGTTGATCTCCACCGCGGAGGGCTTCGCCGCGGCGCACAAGGCGTTCCACAAGGTGGCGTGGCCGGCTTCGGTGCCGGTAACGGTCATGGTTTCGGAGAAGACTCCGTTCGCCGGGTCTCCTGAGGACGCCCGGCGCTGGCGTGAGGCCGCCGCCTCGTTCGCCCAGGAGGAGCCGAACCGGACGCTCGTCACCGCCAAGGGCACTTCCCACGAGGTGCCGACGGACCGTCCCGATCTCGTGCTCAAGGAGATCGAAGCCATGTTCGCCGCACAACACTGACCTTCGGGGCCGGACGGCCCCACAGGGACGCGGTCACCCGGCTGGTCGTTGCGGTCGGCCGCTCGCCGGGAGCCGCAACGGCTGGAAGGCGGGGGAGGAGCCCGGCGCCAAGGCTGCCCTCGGCAAGACCCTCACGATCACCGACGGCGGCTACCCGGGCACCGGACTCGTCATCCCGCACCGCCGCGAGCGCGGCCGGGCCGAACTCCCGGGCCGGAAGAAGGAACACGGCGAGTCCCACACGCAGATCCGGGCCGGCGTCGAGCACCTCTACGCGATCGCCGACGGCGAACACCTACGCGCAACCCTCACCAGGGCGGACGCTGCCTGCCGAGGTATTAGTGTTCGGCACGGCGCAGAGGCGACCGGAATGATCCGTTGAGGGCCGGGGGAGAACGAGGTGACGAATCGGCACGATGGCCGCCAGGACCTGGGCAGCAGTTCGCCGAAGCGCGTCAAGGAGCGGCTGACGCCGGGTTTCGTCGGCCGGTCCGAGGTCCTCGAAGCGGTGCTCGACGCCCTGCGCGAGGGGCCCGCTTTCGTCGTCATCGAGGGCGAGCCGGGGATCGGGAAGACCCGGTTGCTGCGGGAGGTTCTCGCGGCCCTCGCCCCTTCCCCGTCCCAGGAGCGTCCGGTGGCGCTGGTCGTCACCTGCCCGCCGGTCGAGGAACCGTTTCCGTTCGGCCCGCTGGTGGATGCCCTGCGTCGGCTCCGTCCCTCGATCGGCGGCCTCGTTCTGAGCCGGCTCGCGGGAGCGCTGCAGCCGCTCTTCCCCGAATGGGCCGAGGAACTGCCGCCACCGCTCCCGCCGTTGCACGACGCGCACGGCACCCGGCACCGGGTGATGCGCGCCCTCACCGAACTCGTCGAACGGACGGGCGTCGACCTCCTCGTCGTGGAGGATGCCCAGTGGGCCGACCCGGCGACATTGGAGTGGCTGCTGGCCCTGACGGCGGGTGGCGGCGCACACCCGTCGATCGTGGTCACCTACCGGCCCGCCGACGTCACCGACGGCTCACTCCTGCGCCGGCTCACCGCCCGTCCGCCGGCCGGCGCGCGGCATCTGCGGGCCGAACTCGCTCCGCTGGACGCGGAGGCCACCCGGCGGCTCGTGATGTCGATGCTCAGCACGGAAGAGGTTTCGCAGGAGTTCACCGAGTTTCTGCACGAGCACGCCGATGGTGTACCCCTCGCGGTCGAGGAGACGGTCCGGCTGCTGCGGGACCGACGCGACATCGTGCGCCGCAAGGGCCGTTGGGCACGGCGGGCGCTGCGGGGTCTGGTGGTGCCACCGACCGTGCGGGACTCGGTCCTCGAACGTGTCGCCCGGCTGGATTCCGGCACACGCCACATGCTGGAGGCCGCGGCGGTGCTGGTCGAGTCCGCGGACACCGACACGCTCACCACCGTGGCCGAGGTGGACAGGGCGACCGCACGGGACGGAATCGCCGCCGCGTTGTCATCGGGGCTCCTCCTCGAGACAGCTCCCGGCCGGTACGCCTTCCGGCACGTCCTCGACGCGACCGCTGTCGGGGAAGCGATACCGGCCCCGCGGCGCCGTCACCTCGCCCACCGGGCGGCATGGACGCTCGAACGGCTCCCCCACCCACCGGTCGCGAGGCTCTGCCGGCACTTCCAGGACGCCGCGGATGTACAGGGGTGGAGCCGGTACGCCGAGGCGGCAGCCGACCTGGCGCGGGAGTCCGGCGACGACCACACCGCCGTGACCATGCTGCACACCCTGCTCACCACGGCTCCGCTGACGGACGGCGAACGTGCCCGCGTGGCCCGCAAGCTCGGCTCGGTGACCGTGCACCGCACCGAACCGCTCGGCGACCTGGAATTCGCGGTGCGCAACGCACTGACCGAGATCCTGGCGGACGGCGCCCTCGCCGGGCCGGAGCGGGGAGAGATACGCCTGCTCCTCGGATGGCTGCTGTTCCAGCTCGCCGAGTTCGACGCGGGACACGACCAGTTCCGGGCCGCGGTCGACGAGCTGCACGACCGCCCGGCGAGCGCGGCCCGCGCCATGATCTTCCTCTCCCGTCCCGAAGCCCCCCGGGACTGGCCGGTGGCACGCCACCTGGCGTGGCTGGACCGTGCGAACGTGGTCATTTCCAAGGTCGAACCGGCCTCGGCACGCCGGGCCCTGCACATCGACCGCGCGGTGCGGCTCCTCGACCTGGGGGAGGAGTCCGGCTGGGCGGCCGCCGACGCGATTCCCGCGTCGGCCGCCTCCTCCGAGGAGTCGTACGACATCCTGCGTGGGCTGCTCAACGTCGCCCAGCACGCGATCGACTGGGGACGGTTCCCGGAGGCCCGCGAGCGCCTTGACGCGGTCATCGGCTCCGCCCGGGCCGTCGGCCACCTGCGGGCCGTCGAGTTCGCCGAGTTCGACCACGCGCTGCTCGACCTGTGGACCGGGGAGTGGGGCGGTCTCGCCGACACGGCGGCCCGGCTGGAGTCCGAGGGAACCCATCCGTTGATCCGCCTGGCGGGGGGCGCGATCCGAGGCACGCTCGAAGTCGCCGAGGGCCGGCGGGAGAGCGCGGTGACACGACTGCGGACGATCCTCGAGGGGACGACGGCCAGCCCGGCGACGTCTCCTGCCGTACTCGCTGCGGCGGCCCTGGGCCGGGTCGCCCTGGTGGACGGGAACGCGGCAGCGGCCCTGGAGTTCACCACACCGCTCATGACGGTCGTCGCCGAGAAGGGGACCTGGCTGGACGGGACCCTGGCGGCTCCCGTGCACCTCGACGCGCTGACCGCCACCGGCAGGACCGACGACGCCGAGGCGCTTCTCGACCGGATGGCCGCCTGGTCACAGCAGCGATCCGCCCCCGTGCTGGCGGCAATCGTCCTGACCGGCCGGGGGTACGTGGCCCAGGCCCGTGGCGAACTCGAACGGGCCGCAACGCTGTTCGATGAGGCAGCCGGCGCGCTCGACGCCCTGCCGGCCCGTCACGACGCCCTCCTCGCGCGCGAACGGCACGGCCGCTGTCTGCTGGCCACGGGCGGCCGCGAGGCGGGCATTTCCCTCCTGCGTGACGTGCGGCTCAGGTTCTCCGCCCTCGGCGCCCCGTGGGACGCCGCCAGGGTCGAACGGGTACTGCACGAAGCCGGCCCGGTCGTCACGCGCTCCGGGCGCCGTGGCCCCCGTGGCTACGGGGACGAGCTCTCCCCACGGGAGCAGCAGGTACTCGCTCTGGTGGCGCGCGGCATGACCAACCGGGAAGCCGCCGCAGCGCTGTTCCTGTCACCCAAGACGGTCGGGGTGCACCTGGGTTCGGCCATGCGCAAGCTCGGCGTGTCCTCCCGCACAGCGGCCGCGATCACCGCGATGGAGAACGGTCTGATCCCGACCGGTCCCAGCCCGGCGTGACGTGCTCGTCGTCCCTCGGGGCGGCGGCCGGCGGTCCGCGCACGTAATAACTAGGCATTCGCCTTATAGGTCTCGGCGGGCCGGGAGGGCAGCCTGGCCGGATGCAGCCCGATTCAGCCGCCCCCGGCGCGCCCGACGACGCGACCGGCGACCTGCACCCCCTTGTGCACGACGGCCTCGACGACTTCCCCGATGACGACGACGTGGACGATGCGGCGCACGACGCCCTCGAACCACTCTGAATCCTGCCCGCCACCACCGCACCGACACCGGCCGGACCCGGCCTGGAGGACCAGTTGAACTCACGCACAGAGAGCCCGCCCGGAAGACTCCGCGGACCGCGCCTGGCGCTGCCGCTGGCGGCCGTGCTCACAGCAGGGCTGCTCACCACCGGTGGCGCCGCGGCCGCGGCGCCGGACCCCGCCGGCTCCGCAGGCCTGCCCAGGACCGCCTCCGTGACCGGCACGACCTCGGCCGACGTGCTCGGCACCATCGCCGGTCTCGGCCTCGACAAGCCCGTCACCGTCACGCTCGTGACCGGTGACGCGGTCACCTTGCGTCCCGACCGGGCCCCCACCGTCAAGGCGGGCGACGGCCGCGACGGGATCACCTTCGACGTCCGGGGCCAGGACGGAAAGCTCCTGGTCGTACCGTCCGACGCGGACCCGCTGCTCGCGAGCGGACGCGTCGACGAGCGGCTGTTCGATCTCACGTACCTGGTCAGGGAGGGATACGCCGACACGGAGAAGAAGGAGCTGCCGCTCCTGGTGGAAGGCGACCCGGCCGCGACACGCGATCTGGCGGCGGACGCGGGCGCCGCGGTGACCCGTAAGTTCCCGGAGCTGGGCGTGAGCGCCATCAGAGCGGACCGCGGCGGTGACGACGCGGCCCTGTGGGCGGGACTCTCCGCGCCGGACGGGTCCGCACGCCGGTCCGCCCCGGCCGGAGTCACCGGCTGGTGGCCCGAGGGCGTCGGGAAGCTGTGGCTGGACGGGACCGTGCACGCGGCCCTCGACACGGCCGCCCCGCAGATCGGGGCGCCGAAACTGTGGGACGAAGGCGTCGACGGCTCCGGCGTCACGGTCGCGGTTCTCGATTCCGGCGTGGACCGTACGCACCCCGACCTGAAGGGCAAGGTCACCAAGGAGGCGGTCTTCAGCTCCTCGGCGACGTCCGGCGTCCTCGACATCGCGCAGCTCGACGAGCCGGTCGGCTACGTCGGCATGCCCGGCGGCCGGGCCGTGCCCAAGACCGGCACGTCGGAGCCGTTGGTGTACGTCGGCCGGGCGTGCGTCGACAGCGCGGGCGACGAGCTGCTCGCCTCCCCGGCGGGCAAGGTCGCGCTCATCGACCGGGACCAGAAGGCGTGCCCGCTCTCCGAGGAGTACGACGCGGCCGTGGAGGCGGGCGCCACCGGCGTGGTCGTGCGCAACGACGAACGCGGCCTCTTCTCGGGGCTCCTCCTCGATGCGGAGCACCGCAATTCGGTATGGGCGGCCGGAATCAGCCAGGCCGACGGTGCGAGTCTGAAGGAGCTCATCGGGAAGGAGGGCACGGAAGAGGCCGTCATCGGCTTCAGCAGCGCCAAGTTCGCCGGTGACCTCCTCGGCCACGGTACGCACGTGGCGGGCACGGTCGCCGGCACGGGGGCCGCGTCCGACGGGCGCTACCGCGGCATCGCCCCCGGCGCGAAACTGCTCAACGGCAAGGTGCTGTCCGACTCCGGCCAGGGGCAGGAGTCGTGGATCATCGCGGGCATGGAGTGGGCCGTCGCCAACGGCGCCGACATCGTCAACATGTCGCTGGGCGGCAGCCCGACCGACGGCAGCGATCCCCTGTCCCAGGCCGTCGACCGCCTCGCGAAGGAACACGACACCCTCTTCGTGATCTCGGCGGGCAACTCCGGTCCGTACGGCCCGATCGGCGCTCCCGGCGCCGCGGACGCGGCCCTGACCGTCGGAGCGGTGGACAAGAACGACGACATGGCGTCGTTCTCGTCCCGTGGTCTGCGCCTGAAGAACTACGCGGTCAAACCGAACCTCGTCGCTCCCGGCGTCGGAATCGTCGCCCCGCGGGCCGGCGGCACCTCCATGGCCGGGAACGCCCAGGTGATCGACGACTACTACATGGGTGCGAGCGGCACATCGATGGCCACGCCCGTCGTCGCCGGCGCCGCCGCGCTCGTCGCGCAGGCCCGGCCCGGTCTCCGCGGGGAGCACCTCAAGAACGCCCTGACCTCGACCGCGGCCGACACCGGACACCCCGTCCCCGATCAGGGCACCGGCCGGGTGGACGTCGCACGCGCCGCCGCTCAGGGCGTGTACGCGGACGCGGCCCTCGCGTTCGGCGCGCTGACCGACCGGAACGAGCCGGTCGAGCGGACGGTGACGTACACCAACGACACCGACGCGGCCGTCAGCCTCCGCCTGGCGGCCGAGCCCGCGGGCAAGGTGAGGCTGTCCGCTGCTGAGCTCAGTGTCCCCCCTCACGCCGACGCCACGGTGAAGGTCTCCGTCGATCCCGCGGCAGCCGGCCTGGGTACCGTCAGCGGTGTGGTCACCGCAACCGGTGCCGATGTCTCGCTTCGCACCGGGTTCGGCTTCCGGGTCTCCCGGGTCATCGACCCCAGCCCCGACACATGGGGCGAGGACTGGGCAGCCGGATTCAACCCGGCGGGGGACGACGTGGGCCACGTCCTCGGGGACTCGGCGCTCAGCCCCGACGGCAAGCGGTTGTTCATGTTCGGCGGAGCCCACATCGAGCACGAGTTCACGACCGTGGCCGTGGACACGGCCACCGGCAAGACCGCCTGGACCGCGCGCTACCCCGTGCCCGACTGGGGCGGCACCCGCGGAGCCGGCGTCGCCGTCAGCCCCGACGGCAGGACGGTCTACGTGTCCGGGGAGGAGTGGAACCCCGAGACGGAGCGCCTGGACCTGGTCGTCCTCGCGTACAACAACGCGCCCCCGCGCACCGCGGACGACCCCGAGCCGGGCGAGCAACTCTGGCGGGCGGTGCATCCGGGCGTCGCCATCCGCGGGCTGGGGCCCGGCGGCGGCTCGCAGATCGCCGTGACCCCGGACGGCGACAGTGTCGTCGTGAGCGGCACCGAGTGGACCGACTTCCCGACCGCCTCGATGATGATTCTCGCCCTGGACGCCGCGAACGGTGAGCAGCGGTTCGTGGCCCGTCACGGCGAGAAGGGGCGGACGTTCGCCGGCCTCGATCTGGCCATCGACGCGTCCGGCCGGCACGCGTATGTCACCGGGTTCGGGCAGATCAAGGAACGTGAGTACCCGGCGCATCCGGTCACCGTCGCCTACGCGCTCACCGGCGACGAGCGGGGGAAGGAGCAGTGGGTGGCCCGCCACGACTCCGTCACCACCAACTACCAGTCGTGGCACAGCGCTCTCAGCGCCGACGGACACCGCTTGTTCGTCACCGACACGGTGCAGGTGGATGACGAGCCGTTCGACGAGCGCATGGAGACGCACGCCATCGACACGGCCACCGGCAAGGTGCTCTGGGCCACCACCTACGGCGCCGCCGAAGAGGGCTGGCTCCCCGGTCTCACGGAGCCGAGCCGCGGGGCGAACAACCCGAAGACTCCGGCGGTCGCGGTGAGCCCCTCCGACGATCTGGTCTACGTCGCCGGCGGGCACTGCGAAGGCGCCTCGTGCAGTGGCGACTTCGCCAGTGTCGTCCTCGCCTACGACCAGCGGACCGGCAAGAAGGTGTGGTCGCACCTCGACGCCGTCGAGAGCCCGCCGATCCCCCGGACGCTGCACACCTCCGTAGCGGTCAGCCCGGACGGAACCCGGGTCTACATCGCCGCGACGTGCTGCGCGACACGCACCAGCCTGGCCCCGCGCGACCAGGTCGTCACCGCGTACGACGCGGCAACCGGCGCACGGCTGGACTCGGCCCGGCACAACATCGGCGGCATCACGTCCGAGCAGGGCGGATTCGTGCTGGCGAGCCCGGACGGCTCCAAGGTGTACGGGGTCGCCCAGAGCGAGTACCTCAGCGCGGCATACCCGTACCGGTGGATCGTCACCTCGTACACGGCCCCGGTGACGTTCGACAGCCTCAGGTCCACGGTGGCGGGGCTCGCCGACGCCCACAAGGTGACACGGGCCGGCGAGAGCCGTCTCACGGCTGCGCTCCGTGCGGCCGAACGGGGCCAGGAGTCCGGCGCGACGGACAGTGCGCGCAAGGCGTGGGAGAGATTCCGCGCGGTCGCCGCCGATGCCCGGTTCGTACCGGACAAGTCCGCACGGACCCGGTTGCTGGACGAGGCCGACCGGTTGAGCGCGAGAACGAGCGAACGGTAGCCCTGCGATCGGCCGCCGCCCCCGGGGCGGCGGCCGATCGGGTCCGGCAGGTCATCGCCTCGCCCGGCACACGGTTGCCGATCGTGCCGTTGGCACCGAGGAGAGCGATCCTTGACCCGAAGGGCTCCGCGAGAACGGAGAACGGGAGCGGGCGAGCATGACGGTGACCGGCTGGTTCGGGCAGGACGCGGTGGCCTGAGCGAGGGTGTCGCGCCCGGCGACCTGGGCCGCGTCGAGGAGGCCCTGGCCATCCTGCTGCACACAAGCCCCCGCCCCCGCTCGTTCCGCCTTGTCGGTCACGTCCAAGCGGTGGGGGACTGGGGGGCGCGCCGTCGGGGGAAGGATGGCGCGTGCCCTACCCGTCCGACCGGAAGGCGTCCTCCATGCACCTCGCCCCGCACACCGTCGAACAGAAGGCTGCCGCCCGCCTGAGGTTCGAAACCGACGGTTACAGCCCGCTGCCCGGACTGCTCACCCCGGATGGCCTGGGCGAGTTGCGGGCGGAGGCCCAGCGGCTCGTGGACCGCGCCCGGCGCCGGGATTTCACGATGTCGTGCATGGACGACTCCCCCCGGCACATGACCACCCTCGGTGGCCACGACATCGCCCGGGACTCCCCTCTCTTGTGCGAGCTCTACGGCAACCCGAGCCTGCTCGGCCTGGTGAGCGAAGTAGCCGGCGAGCCGGCCGTGACCGTGCCCGATCCGCTGGAACGGCACGTCCTCAACGTCCTTCACCGACAAGGCGACACCCACGGCGCGCACACCGACGACTACCCCTACGCGCTGGTGATCTTCCTTGAAGCCCCTCAGTCGCCTGACGACGGCGGTCTGCTCCAGTACCTCCCCCGGGCCGGCTCACTGGCCGAGCTGGATACCGGACAGCCGCACTCGGTCCACCACCGTGCGGGCGACGCCTACCTCCTGCGCAGCGACACCACGGCTCACCGAGTCACTCCCCTGACCCGGCCAGGGGTGCGCCGCACGGTCCTCAACTTCGCCTACACCACCCGCTCAGCCGCCCCGCGCCGTACCCAGTCGGCGCGTGAGCTGTACTCGTGACGGGTCCGCACAGCAACCGGGCGTGCGCCGCAGGGGCAGCGACCGGAGGGCGCCACCGGCCCGCCTGTCGCTCCTCGGCCCGGCCTGCTCCGCGAGAACCGGCTCCCGCAAGCCCTGCTTTTTCCGAGCCGGCTTCGGTGGGCGTCGTTGGCAGCCGGCCGCTCGTCCTGGCGAGCAGCCACGCCTGCACCGAGGATCAGGAGCCCGAACCCCAGGCCGACGGCATGCCCGGCTCTCAGCCGGCGGGGGGCTGTTGGTGGCGGGTCAGGGCGCGGCGCATGGCGCCCAGCCCGTACTCGAAGGCGCGGTCGATGTCTCCGCCCAGCCGGAAGGCGCCGTTCAGCTCCATTCCGATGAAGCCGGTGAGCCAGGAGGTCAGCAGGCGAGCGGCTTCGAGTGTCTCCCGCTCGCCCACGAGCTCCGCGGAGGTGCGCAGTACCGGGCCGGCCGCGCGGGCGAGCGCTTCGGGGGGCGCATAGCTGGAATTGAGAAGGCGGAAACCTTCGGGGCGGGCCTCGGCGAAGCGCCGGTAGCAGCGCGCCAGTTCCTCGAGCGAGCCGTCGGTCGCCTCCAAGCGAGCCAGGAGGTCTTCGACGGTGGCCACGGCCACGGCGCTCAGCAGGGCCGCCCGGTTGCTGACGTGTTTGTAGAGCGAGGGCGCCCTCACCCCCACGCGCTGGGCGACCCCCTGCATGGTCAGTCCCTGCTGACCGCTCTCCTCCAGCAGCTCACGTCCCGCGGCGACGATTCTGCTGAGTGAGGTCTTCTCCGGTGTCGGCATGGCGCGTCCTCCCGCACTGCTTAGCTATTGACTATAGCCATCATAGCTAAGTACCGTAGCCATCGAAGCCGCCCGTACTGATCCGGGAGTAATCTCATGAGACTCGCGCCCCAGCTGTACCGCCTCGGCAACGACGTGGTGGCCTGCTACCTCATTGACACCCCCGAGGGCATCACGCTCATCGACGCGGGTCTGCCCGGCCACTGGCGGGACCTCCAGCGTGAACTCCGGGCGCTGGGCAAGTCGACCGCCGACATCCGGGGTCTCGTGCTGACGCACGGCGACTCGGACCACATCGGCTTCGCCGAGCGCCTGCGCAGCGAGCACGGCGTGCCGGTGTTCGTGCACGCCGCCGACGCCCACCGGACCCGCACGGGCGAGAAGCCCAAGACCCCCGCCGGTCCCATGCGGATCGGGCCCGCGCTCCGGTTCTTCGGGTACGGCCTCCGCAAGAACGGCCTGCGCACCCGCTATGTCTGCGAAGTGGTCGAGATCGCCGACGGCGACGTCCTGGACCTCCCCGGCAATCCGGTCGTCGTGGGAGTGCCGGGACACTCGCCGGGGAGCGTGGCGGTGCATGTTCCGCTCGTGGGCGCGGTCTTTGTCGGTGACGCCCTCACCACCCGGCATGTCCTCACCGGGCGTACCGGCCCACAGCCCGCACCCTTCACGGACGACCCGGCCGAAGCGCTCACCTCGCTCGACCGCATCGCCCCGCTCGCGGCGTCCTGGATACTCCCGGGTCACGGAGCCCCCTGGCGCACCTCACCGGCCGAAGTCAGCACAGCGATCAGGCGGAGCTGAGGATCAGGATCTGGTCATCACGGCCGAAACGACCGGCGGCAGCCCTTCCCGAAGGAACCGACTGGTGAAACCGGCCGGCACCGCCGTGAAGAAACCTCGTGGCCCCGTGCCACCGGCCGCCCGTGGCTCACTGGGAACAGGAAGCCACGGTCGATGAACCGCCGCCCTCCCGGCGAGCTGGTCCTGGTGGGCGGCGCCGGCCCGGTGGTGGTCCGCGGCGCAGGTCCTGCTGTCCAGCCGGTCCCCCCGGGCATGGCCTTGACGGCGTCCGGGGCGGTTCGTGTGGCACTCCGTCGGTGCCGGTCATAGGGCACCGGCACCGAATACGGCGGACCGGCGCCGGGACTCCTCGGTTCCCGCCCTGCCGAACCGCCCCCTCGTGGCGCCGGACTGCCGCTCACTCCGCCACGTACAGCTCCTGGCCGCCAACGCCCCCATGAAGCAGCAGGGTTGGAAAGGGTTTATCTTCTCGGGCATGGATCATCAGGGAGAGTTTCGTCGGGCAGCGCTTGAGTCGGGCATCCCGGACGACGAGATCGGCAGATTCAGCCGGCACCTTCGTTTGTCGATCGGATTGTCCGTGGGCGGTGGTTCTCCGGTCGGGCGGTTCGGGGGGCTGCCCCGGCTGCCGGTGGGCATGAAGTGGCCGTCCGCCGGGGACGTTCCGTTGCCTTTGCTCCTTTCCGTCGATTGCGGGGCGCTGCCGAGAATCGACGGCTTCGACCTGCCGGTGGACGGGACGCTGCTCTTCTTCGTGAATCAGGAGAGGGACCACGAGGACAGTTCCGGGAGGTACGCGCGAGTCGTGTACGTACCGGACGGCACCGAAACCGCGCTCGCGGAAGCCCCCAGCTCCATGTGTGTCCGCGAGCAGCTCGACGTCGGCGCCGAGCTCAGGTCCGAACTGCCCCTTTGGCTCCAGGAGGGCGACGAGGACGAGGACTGGCACGAGTTCTGGGAGGATCTCGACTGGGAGGACATGTCGCCCTTCCAGCAGCAGTTGGTCCGGTACATGGAGCGTGACCTGCCCCACCTGGACGAACTCAGGGCTCTGGCCCGCGACCTCTGGCCGTCTGGCGCCGGCGTTGTCATCGGCGGGTATGCCGATGACGAGGTGATCAAAAGCATTGCGGAGCAGACCCTCGCGGGACGGGAGAAGGCAGGCGAGATCCCAGCCATCCCGATCGCACAGTGGTATTCCCGCCTGGAGAAGGAAAAGCACCGGCTGACGAGCGAGTGGATATCGCTCGCCGGCGAAGCCCGGGTCTACGAGGAGTACCGCACGAGTTTTGTGATCCGCCACGACGACTTGGCCGCCGCTCGGGTGGAGAAGGCGCTGGCCGTGACCAGTTGGGAGGCCCCGTGACCAGGTTCGACGCACCTCTACCACGGCGGCGATGTCGGTGTGGTTGCCCTGGCGGAGCACGCTGATCGCGAGGTTGCGCAGGCCGGCCATCATCCGGGGCAGGCCGCCGGTGCGGATCGTGGAGGCGTCCTCGGTGAAGGTCTCGTGTCGCGAACCCGGACTCTCTCCCGATCACCGCCGACGCCGGCCACGTCCGATTGCTCCGGGGCGAACGGCCCCCTTACCGGCCGCGTCCTGATCGGCAACAGCGACGGGTGCCGGGGCCCCGACGTCTCCTTTGCCACCGACTTCCTCGACCGGTACGAACGCCGGCTCGACCACATGAGCGCCGGGCGCGACAACCTGACCCTGACACCCGGCCTCCGGGGAGCCGCCACCTGGGCCGAGCGACCTCTGCCGTCCCCTCAGGACCACACCGAGCAGTACGGCTGACGCCCCGTCTCATGCAGCCGACGCGAGAAGTCCTGCCGCCGGGGGAAGGCCGGGAGGCGGACGGCAGGTCCTCGCCGTCCTGCCCGCGGTCTTGGGGATCCGGGGTCCGTGCCGGCCCGGCCCGTGGGTGCCGCTACCTCCGCTCGCGCACCCGTACCACCTCCAGCTCCGGCGACCGCATGATGTCCCGCTCACAGAACCGCGACATCACCCAACGCTCACCCGAGAACAGTGCCGTCTGGTCCCGGTAGTGCGGCGACGCCGGGTTCGACGACTGGGAGTACGTCAGCAGCGTGCGGGCCACCGGGCACCGCCCGCCGTCCCAGCCGACCGCCTGGATGTGACTCGACCCGTGCACCGTCTCCGTGTAGCCGCCGCCCGCCGCGTTCCACACCGGCTCGACCTTGTTCCACACACCGAGCGCCTCCGTGCCCCCGGGGACCGGGTACCGTTTCCCGTTCCGTACGACGAACTGGTGCTCACCCAGTGGCGCGTCCAGCGCGATGCCCGCCGCCCGCAGTTCGGCCACCGCGCCCCTGAGCGCCTCGGCGAACGCGGGCGAGCCGGTGTTCAGCGTGTTCGGCGTTGTGACCGGGTCGCCCGCGTCGAAGGGAACCTTCCACAGCTGAGCCACCGGCACCGAGGCGGTCAGCGCCCGCCAGAACCGGTCGAAGAGCAGTGCGCCACGGCTTTCGGTGTCCATGGTCCGGTCCCAGCGGTCCAGCACCGTACACGCCTCGGCCAGTTCGTCCGCCGAGAGCTTTTCGCAGGCGAGCACCGTGTCGTCGACGGCGAGATCCGCGGCCGGCACCCGGTTGGCGAACTGATGCCGCTGAAGATCGGCCACCGTGAGCCGTCCGAGGTCCGCCATCGCCGCCACATCCTCGATCGAGCCGCGCGTACGGAGCGAACGAGGCGTACCCACGGTGCCGAAGACCCGCTCGTACCCCGTCAGCGGCGCGTCGGCGTTGGCCAGCCATGCGCTGTCGTTGGAGTTCTCCGCGTACGCGGCGTCCTTGAGCGTCGGCATCCGCGACGGCCCGAAAATGCCAGGCTGCACCGCGTCGTGGTCCCGGCCGAGCCCGCAGTCACGCCGGGAGCCGTCCAGAACCGCCACACCGGACGCCGGGTAGGTGGCCCGGCCGAGCGAGGTCGAACAGCGCTCGGCCAGCTCGTCGGTGATGCGCGGCAGCACCTGCGACTGGGTGAAGAGGGTGTGCCCGGCCGAGTCCGCGGCGATCGTGTTCAGCCACGGCAGTCCCTGGGTATGTCGCAGCCCTTCGAGCACGTCGTGTGTCGACCGTGCCCTGCCGAAGGTCAGCGACGTGTCAAAGCCTCGCAGGTTCACCGCGTTGGGGTCGTTCAGCGCGTAGGCGGTGGTGGCGGACCACGGCAGGGGCAGTGAGGTGCCGAGAGAGGTGACGACTGGACCGTACCGCGTCCAGTACTGCGTACGGGTGAGGGGAGCGCCGTGTTTCACGGGGATGGTGACGGTGCGTTCGGTCATCCGCTCACGGCGGCCGTCCACCAGGTACACGGTGGGATCGTCCGGGGCGAGGGTGAGCTGACGCAGATTCAGCGGGACGCCCGTCGCGACGGTGTGACTCCACGCCACCTTGTCGTTGAAGCCGAAGTTGACGACGGGCGTGCCGAGCAGCGAGGCGCCGGAGACGTTCAGCTTCCCGGGAATCGTCTGCTGCGACTGCCAGAAGCGTCGGCCGCCCTGCCACGGGTAGTGCGGGTTGCCGAGCAGCAGTCCCCGTCCGTTCGCGGTCGTGTCACCGCTGAACGCGACCGCGTTGGAGCCCATGTCGGCGTTCCGGGCCGAGAACAGCTCACGCGCGGCCGTCGCCGTTTTCTCCGCGTCGAGAGGGGCGACCGGGCCGGCCGGACCCGGCGGCCGCGCCGCCGTTATCCCGTCGACGGCGCGCCCCTGGCCGCCGAGCACGGAGACCGCGAAGGCGCGCCGGGCGACGTCCAGCGTCGTCACGGGCTTCACCCAGTCCGCGCTCCGGCAGGCCGGGTCCGTGATCCGGTTCTGCTTCAGCCAGGCGTTGTAGCCGGCGGCCCAGCCGCGCATCAGCTCCTTCAGCTCCGCGCTCGGCCCGGCCGGGGCCGGCGTGCGGAGCAGTCCCTCCACCGTGCCCGCGTCCTTCACGCCGCGGAAGTAGAGGTCGCTGGAGAGGTTCGAGCCGGCGGAGGAGAGCGAACCGTCCGGGGCCGTTCCGGGGCCGAAGTGCCGGGAGCGCTCGCCGTTCACGGTCACGAACCCGTCGGCGAGTACGCACACCTGGTCGGCGGCCTGCGCCCAGCCCGTGCCGAAGCCGAGGTTCGCGTAGTCCTTGGCCACGATGTGCGGAATGCCGTACTCGGTGTAGCGGATGACGGCGGACAGACCGCCGCCGGAAGGGTGCCGACCGGGTTCGTGGGCGGCCGCCGGCGTCAGCGCTGTCGCGACCGACGCGAGCGCGACAGCGGCGAGAGTGAGCCGTCCGATGCGGGTGCGGAAGAGCAATGTGTGCCTCCTGTGGGTCAGAAACTCATGGGTTCTCGTCCAGACACGGCGGATGTGCGGGGCGCCGAAGCAGTCGCGGACGTTGTGGGTCGACGCGGGGGCCTGGGGGGGGAGGAGCAGCAGACCGGCGCGATGAGTTCGGCCTGACAGAGCGCTCGGGGCAGCGCTGTTTCGGGGGCGTCGGCGAGCGCGCTGACGGGCCGGGCCCCGCCGACCGTGCCAGGTGTCCTCAGGCCTTCGACGGCGGCCGTGAAAGCGCCACCGCCCCGCTTCCTGCCCAGCACTCCGTGCGGCCGCCCCTGCCGAGCGACAGGTTCAGCCTCGTAGTGCCCGCTTGAGGATCTTGCCCGTGGGGCCCTTCGGCAGGGCTTCGAGGACGGTGATCTCACGGGGGTACTTGTATGCCGCGAGATGCTCACGGCAGTGGGCGATGAGCTCCTCGGGGCCGGCTGCCGCCTCGGGAGCGAGGGTGACGAAGGCGACCACCTGTTCGCCGAGCCGGTCATCGGGGCGGCCCACGACCGCGGCCTCGGCGACCGCGGGGTGGGCGTGGAGCACCTCCTCCACCTCGCGGGGGTACACGTTGTAACCGCCGCGAATGACAAGGTCCTTGAGACGGTCGACGACGTGGAGGTAACCGTCGTGGTCGAGGTAGCCGAGGTCACCCGTGGCGAACCATCCCTCGCGGATCGCGGCGGCGGTCTCCTCGGGCCGTTCGTGATAGCCCTTCATGACGTTGTGGCCGCGCACCAGGATCTCGCCCACCCGGTCGGCACCGGGCGGCAGCGGGCCGCCCTGTCCGTCGACCACGCGGACCTCGACGCCCCAGATCGGCTTGCCGACCGAGCCGATGCGGCGTTCCTCGGCGCCGGCGTTGAAGGTGATCACTGCGGCGGTCTCCGAGATGCCGTATCCCTCGAGCACGACACACCCCGTGAACGCCTTCTCGAAGGCGGCGACTACTTCCGCGGGGATCGCCGCGCCGGCGCTGATCGCGGCCCGGAGGCTGGAGGTGTCGCGCCCGGATCGGTCGGCCTGCAGAAGCGCGACGTACATCGTCGGCACTCCGACGAAGAGGGTGCAGCCGTGCCGCTCCATGGCGTCGGCCACCGCGGTCGCTTCGAAGCGCGGTACCAGGACCAGGCTCGAGCCGAAGCGGACCGCGGTGTTCAGAACGCTGGACAGGCCGAAGGCATGGAAGAAGGGCAGGGCGGCCAGCGTGCGGTCGGCCGGTTCCAGGCCGAACGCGCCGCCCGAGACGGTGCAGTTCATGTACAGCTGGAAGTGGGTCAGCTCGGCGCCTTTGGGCGCACCGGTCGTCCCGCTCGTGTAGAGGATGACCGCGGTGTCGTCGGCGCTGGTGGGATGGATCTCGTCCCGCGCCGGGCCTCGGCAGAGGTCGGTGAACGGCATGACGGTGGCCGGCAGGTCCTGCCGGTCCTCGGCTCCCACACAGTAGACACGCAGGTGGCCCGGCAGGTCGAGCCCCCCGGCGGCCGCTTTCCAGGAAGGAGCGGTGGTGATCAGGGTTCTGGCTCCGCTGTCGCTCAGCTGGTGGGCGAGTTCGCGGGCTGTCAGCAGAGGGTTGAGCGGGACCATGACCAGCCCGGCCTTGAGCACCCCGAAATAGGCGAGGGGAAACTCGACGATGTTGGGCAGCTGCACGGCCACGCGTTCACCGGGACGCAGGCCCGTGTCGCGCAGGGCGCGGGCGATTCGCCCGGAGACCGCGTCCGCCTCGCCGTAGGTGCAGGTGGATTCACCGTGCAGGAGCAAGGGGCGGCCGGCCGCTTTCAGGGCGGACTCACGCAGCATGGTGGCAAGGTTGAACGTCATGGGCATCTCCTGTCCTGCCGGGAGGCGGCGGCCACGCGTGCGGGCTCGCCGCGGGGCCGGTGCCGTCCCGGACACCGGCCCCTGGGGGCATCTGTTCGTTGGTGCCGTGGTGCGTCGTGCCGTGGTGCTGCGGGCGGCTCAGCGCGAGGCGACTATGCCCCCGTCGACGGGAATGACCGCCCCGGTGATGTACGTGCTGTCGGGACCGGCCAGGAAAGCCGTGATGCCGGCCATGTCGCCGGGACGGCCGATCCTGCGGAGCGGGATCTGCGCGGCCGGCGCATCGCCCGCGTGACGCAGCATGGGGGCGGTCATCTTGGACTCGAACAGTCCGGGGGCCACCGCGTTGACGAGAACGTCGGGTGCCAGCTCCGCGGCGAGCTGTTGGGTGAGCAGGTGGACCGCGGCCTTGCTGGCGCTGTAGGAGAAGTTGTTGAAGCCCGGTGCGGGCGCTCGGAGGCCGTCCACGCTGCCGATGTTGATGACCCGGGCCGGGTCGTCAGCGGTGGAGGCGGAGCGCAACAGGGGCAGCAGGGCCTGAGTGAGGACGAAGACGCCCTTGACGTTGACCGACATCACCTTGTCCCAGGCCGCGGCCGGGAAGCTGTCCAGGGGCGCGCCCCAGTTGGCGCCCGCGTTGTTGACGAGGACGTGGAGGGCGCTCTCGCGCTCGGTGAGGTGAGCGGCCAGTGCCGTGGCGCCCTCCTCGGTTCCGAGGTCCGCGGCGAAGGCGCTGATCTTCCCGAGGGGTGACAGGGCGGCAACGGTGGCGTCGAGCTCTTCCTGCTTGCGGCTGCTGATGTAGACCCGGGCGCCTTGGCGCAGCAGCCCTTCGGTGATCATCCTGCCGATTCCTCGGCCGCCGCCGGTGACGACCGCGGTCTTGCCCGCCAGCGCGGGAGTCTGTGTGGGGTTCACGAATGTCCTCGAATCAAGGGGGAAAGGGGGAGGGGGACGTGCGGGAGCGGAGGGCTACCGGATACGGCGTCCGGAGAGGGCGCGGCTGATGGCGAGGCGCTGGATCTCGCTGGTGCCTTCGTAGATGGTGAAGATCTTGGCGTCGCGGGCCCAGCGTTCGACGGGGTAGTCGCGGGTGTAGCCGTTGCCGCCGAGGATCTGCACGGCGCGTTCGGTGGTGCGGACGGCGACCTCGCTGGCCTTGAGTTTGGCCATGCTGCCCTCGGCGCGGGTGAAGGGCTTGCCGCGCGTCATCATGTGGCTGGCGCGCCAGACGAGGAGGCGGGCGGCGTCGATCTCCATGGCCATGTCGGCGAGGGTGAAGGCGATGGCCTGGTTGTCGATGATGGGCCGGCCGAACTGTTCGCGGACGCCGGCGTATTCGAGGGCGTACTCGTAGGCGGCGCGGGCGACACCGACGGCCATCGCGCCGATGCCGGGCCGGGTCGTCTCGAAGGTGGCCATGGCGGCGGGGACGCGTACGCGGGTGCCTTCGCGGGCTGTGGCCAGGCGCTGGTCGAGGGCGTCCTTGCCGCCCAGGACCAGGTCGGCGGGGAGGCGTACGTCGTCGAGGACGACCTCGGCGGTGTGAGAGGCGCGCAGGCCGTGCTTGGAGAACTTCTGGCCCTGGCTGAGACCGCGGGTGCCGGGCGGGACGAGGAACAGGGCGTGGCCGCGGGCGCCGAGACCGGGGTCGGTGACGGCGTTGACGACGTGGATGTTCGCGATGCCGCCGTTGGTGGCCCAGGTCTTGGTGCCGTTGAGCACCCACTCCTTGGTGGCTTCGTCATAGCGGGCGTGGGTGCGGATGGCGGCGGCGTCGCTCCCGGCGTTCGGCTCGCTGGCGCACAGGGCGGCGACGGCCAGATCGCCGGGGGTGCCGAAGAAGGCGGGCAGCCAGGTGTCGATCTGTTCCTTGGTGGCGGCGCCGAACAGGGCCGCGGCGGGCAGGAAGGTGCCCAGCAGGGCCTGGCCCATGCCGCCGTCGCCCCAGAAGATCTCCTCGGCGACCACGGGCTGCAGGAGCCCGGTGGGGTCGGCGATCATCTGCAGCGCGAACTCGGGGGTGTACAGGCCGGCCTTGGCGGCTTCCTCGATGACCGCCCAGGGCATTTCCTCACGCTCGTCGTACTGGGCGGCGACGGGGCGTACGCACTTCTCGGCGAAGCCGTGGGCCCAGGTGCGAACCTCGGCGATCTCGGGCGGCAGGTCGAAGAGGGAAAGGGTTCTCGTGGTGGTCACAGGAGTCTCCCGGTGTGGCGGGGCGGGCTGGTCAGCGGCCGGTGAAGACGGCGTCGCGGCGCTCGATGAAGGAGGTCACACCTTCGGCGCCGTCGGCGGTATTGATGAGCCGCGCGATGTCGGGGCGCAGCCGGGCGATGGCCGCGGCGTCCCCGTGGTCGCGGGCCCGGTGGGCGGAGGCGAGCGCGGTGCGCACGCCCAGGGGCGCGGAACGCTCGCTGATGGTCCGCGCGATCTCCCTGGCGCGTTCGAGCGCCGTGGCACCGTCGGGGGTGACTTCCTGGACCAGGCCGATGCGGTGGGCCTCGGTGGTGTCGAACTCGTCGCCGGTCAGGATCCAGCGCATGGCGTTGCCCCACCCCGCCTCGCGCGGGAAACGGAGCGTGGCCCCGCCGAAGGGGTAGATGCCGCGGCGGATCTCGTACTGGGCGAAGCGCGCGTCCTGGGCGGCCACGCGGATGTCGGCGGCCAGGAGCAGTTCGATGCCGAGCGTCATCACCCAGCCCTGCGCGGCCGCGACGACGGGCTTCGACCAGGTCCCGTCCAGCCGCCACGGGTCGCGGCCGCCCTCCGGGGCGGTGAACTCGCCCGAGGCCAGTTCGGCACCGACGTCGAGCATGTCCAGGCCCCCGGTGAAGTGGTCGCCGTGGGCGAACAGGACCCCGCACCACAGGTCGTCGTCGGACTCCAGCAGACCGTAGGCGGCGGACAGCTCGCTGATCATCTGCCGGGTGAAGGCGTTGCGCTTGGCGGGCCGGTTCAGGCCCATCAGCAGCACGTGCCCGTCCCGTTCGACGGTGACCGCCGGTGCGGTCGCAGGCGTGGAACCCATGGTTTCCTCCGAGCGAGTTGCATGATGGGACTCACGAGACGCTAGTCGGACCGGCCTGTCGAGGACAAGGGAATCTCATGATGAAACTGATATGGTGGCCACCATGAGACGGACCTCATTCGACGACTGGCCCTGCTCGATCGCCCGCACCGTGGACATCCTGGGCGATGGGTGGACACTGCTGGTCCTGCGCGAGGTCTTCTACGGCGAGTCACGCTTCGACGGCTTCATCGCCTCGCTCGGCATCGCCCGCAACACGCTCACCGACCGCCTCCGGCGCCTGGAGAGCGCGGGCCTGCTGCGGCGGAACCCCTACCAGAGCGAGCCGGTCCGCCACGAATACCTGCTGACCGACAAGGGCCGGGACTTCTTCGGCGTACTCACCGCCATCAACGCCTGGGGCGACCGCTGGCTGGCCGACGACGACGGCATCCCCGTGGTCATGCACCACACCGCCTGCGGCAACGACACCCAGGCCAAGGTCGTCTGCTCCTCCTGCGACGAACCGCTGCACCACCAGGACGTGGCCGTGCGGACCGGACCGGGCTATCCGCCCCGACTTCTCGAAAGCCCGGACGTACAGGCGCGCTTCGCCCCCGGCCGACAGCCGCGACGCGCCGCCGACACCGCAATGCCCCAACCGTAGAGGGGGACCTTCCCGCGAGGCGGCTTGTCGCTGGTGGTTGCGGGTCTTGGGCCTGGCCCGGTGGCGGCGTGGCCGGTCGGACCGGCCGGGCCCGCTCACCAACTGCCCTGCCAGTGCTCCCGGTTGAAGATTCCGGGCTCGGATTCAGTGAGAATTCCCAGTGTGACGAGGACCGGGTTCACGATCTCCCGAAGCGGATAACGCCCCTGATGCCCACTGACAGAGCGATGCCGGGCCTTCCGGGCCGTGAGCACCGGCTCGATCAACGCCCCCTGCTCGTCGGACAAGTCGAAGGCGCGGGCCGTGCGGTGGACCGTCGATCTTCCTGCGGTGGCCGGTGGTGTGCCGGGGCCGGCCTCAGCAGGTCCGGGCGACGGGGAAGCCCACGGTGACACCGAGGCGTTCGAGCAGCTTGATGGTGGCGATGGCCGTGGAGAGGGAGGCGGCGCCGGGGCGAAGCGGGCGACGCGTATCAGGGGCTGCTGGGGGCGGAGTCGAGTCGGGTGGCGGCCGCGTCCCAGGCCGCGCTGTCGCCGCTTGGGGTGTAGTGCCGCAGGTGCTGGGTGGAGGCGACGAGCCGGCGCATGGCGGTGAGGTCGCCGACGTGCCCGGCGGCGCGGGCCTGGACGAGGATGTTGCCGAGCGCGGTGGCCTCGGTGGGGCCGGCGATCACGGGCAGGCCGGTGGCGTCGGCGGTGAGCCGGCAGAGCAGGTCGTTGCGCGAGCCGCCGCCGACGAGATGGACGTGGGTGATGTCCCGGCCGGCGAGTTCGGCCGCCTGGCGCAGAGTGCGGCGGTGGGCGAGCGCCAGGCTCTCCAGGATGCAGCGGACGACCGCTCCCTGGCTGCCGGGGACGCGCTGGCCGGTGCGGGCGCAGAAGTCCCGGATACGGGCAGGCATGTCACCGGGGGCGAGGAACTCGGGCGCGTCCGGATCGATGATCGAGGCGAAGGATTCGGCTCGGGCCGCGTGGTCGAGCAGCGCCGGGATGTGCGTGGGCAGCCCCTCCTTGTCCCAGGTGCGGCGGCACTCTTCCAGGAGCCACATACCCATGATGTTGCGCAGGTAGCGGATGGTGCCGTCGATGCCGCGCTCGTTGGTGAAGTTCGCGGCCCGGGACTCCTCGGTCAGGACCGGGGCGTCCAGCTCCAGGCCGGCCAGTGACCATGTGCCGCACGAGATGTAGGCGAAGCCCGGTTCCGTTGCGGGCACGGCGACGACCGCGGAGGCGGTGTCGTGCGAGGCGACCGTGGTCACCGGCGTCCGGGCGTCGAGGCCGGTGTACGCGGCGACGTGGGGGAGCAGGGTGCCCGCCGGTTCGCCGGGGGCGCGCAGCGGCGGGAGCAGGGCGGGGGCCAGGGAGAGACGGCGGAGGATGTCCTGGGACCAGGTTCCGGTGCGGGCGTCGAACAGGCCGGTGGTGGAGGCGTTGGTCTCCTCGGCACCCACCGACCCGGTCAGCCAGTGGATCAGCAGGTCGGGGACGAGGAGCAGGGTGCGGGCGGCGCCGAACTGCACGCTCCCGGCCGCGGCGGCGAGCTGGAAGACGGTGTTGAACGGCAGGTGCTGGAGGCCCGTGATTCCGTACAGCTCCTCCGGGCCGATCTCGGCCCAGACGCGTTCGGTGGCGCCGTCGGTCCGGCTGTCGCGGTAGTGGTACGGGTGGCCGAGCAGGGCGCCGTCGGCGTCGAGGAGTCCATGGTCCACCGCCCAGGTGTCCACGCCGATGGAGGCGACCCCGCCGGCCCGGGCGGCTTCGCGCAGCCCGTCGAGGATGCCCTGGAACAGGGCGAGGACGTCCCAGCGCAGACCGTCGGGCAGCCGGACGGGTGTGTTGGGGAAGCGGTGGACCTCGGTGAGGCCGAGGTTGTCCGGGCCGACCCGGCCCAGGATCACGCGCCCGCTGGTGGCGCCGAGATCGACCGCGGCGAACGCGGCGGCGAAGGCGGAGGACGGGGGAGTGGTGGTCACGAGGGCTACCTCCGCGCGGCACGCGGCTGGTCGGGAACGAGGAAGGACGAGGAAGGGGCGCGGACCGGCGGCGGCGCCGTTCGGGGCACGCGCTGTCAGGGCACGGTCCCGTGTCCGTACGGCATGCTGCCGCCGGTCCGCGGTGGTGCACCCCGATGCCGACGGGTCAGGCGACCGGCATCAGGGCGATCAGGGGGCGCCGCTCAGCGCAGGAAGGCGGCGGCGACGCCTGCGTCGACGGGGATGTGCAGGCCGGTGGTGTGGGTGAGGTCGCCGCCGGTGAGGGCGAAGACGGCGTTCGCGACGTGCTCGGGCAGGACCTCGCGCTTGAGGAGGGTGCGCTGGGCGTAGAACTCGCCGAGCTTGTCCTCCTCGATGCCGTAGGTGGCGGCGCGCTGGGCGCCCCAGCCGGCGGCGAAGATCCCGGAGCCGCGGACGACGCCGTCGGGGTTGACGCCGTTGACGCGGATGCCGTGCTCACCGAGCTCGGCGGCGAGAAGGCGTACCTGATGGGCCTGGTCGGCCTTGGTGGCGGAATAGGCGATGTTGTTCGGACCGGCGAAGACCGCGTTCTTGGAAGCGATGTAGACGATGTCACCGCCCAGCCCCTGGCCGACCATGATCCGGGCCGCCTCGCGGGAGACCAGGAAGGAGCCACGGGCCATGATGTCGTGCTGCAGATCCCAGTCGCGGGCGGTGGTCTCCAGAAGCGGCTTCGAGACGGAGATCCCGGCGTTGTTGACCACCAGGTCGACGCCGCCGAACGCGAGAACGGCCTCACGGAACGCGGAGCTGATCTGTTCCTCGGAGGTGACGTCCACGGTGACCGCGACGGCCTTGTCCGGCCCGCCCAGCTCCTCGGCGACGGCCTGAGCGTTCTCCCCGTTCAGGTCGGCGACCACGACGCAGGCGCCCTCGGCGGCCAACCGGTGCGCGATGGCCTTGCCGATACCCGATCCCGCACCCGTCACCAGCGCCACCCGCGTTGCCAGAGGCTTCGGCTTCGGCATGCGCCGCAGCTTGGCCTCCTCCAGCTCCCAGTACTCGATGCGGAACTTCTCCGACTCCTCGATCGGCGCGTAGGAGGAGACGGCCTCGGCGCCGCGCATCACGTTGACCGCGTTGACGTAGAACTCACCCGCGACGCGGGCGGTCTGCTTGTCCTTTCCGAAGGAGAACATGCCCACGCCCGGGACCAGGACGATCGCCGGGTCCGCGCCCCGCATGGCGGGGGAGCCGTCCGTGGCATGCCGCCGGTAGTAGGCCGCGTACTCCTCGCGGTAGGCGGTGTGCAGCTCCTTCAGCCGGGCCACGGCCTCGTCCAGCGGGACGGTGGGCGGCAGGTCCAGGACCAGCGGCCGGACCTTGGTACGCAGGAAGTGGTCCGGGCAGGAGGTGCCGAGCGCCGCGAGGCGCGGGTGCTCGGCGCGGGCCAGGAAGTCCAGCACCACGTCCGTGTCGGTGAAGTGGCCGACCTGCGGCCGGTCCTGCGAAGCCAGCGAACGGATCACCGGCGCCAGGGCGGCAGCCCGCTCCCGGCGCGCCTCCTCGTCCAGTGCCCCGAAGCCGTCCAGTGACGCGCCGAACGGCTGCTCCTTGCCACGGTCCGCGAGGAAGGTCTCCGCCGTACGGATCATCCACAGGGCGTTCTTCTCGCACTCCTCCGAGGTCTCGCCCCAGGCGGTGATGCCATGCCCGCCGAGCACGACGCCGACGGCCCCGGGGTGGGACTCCTTGATCGCCGCGATGTCCAGGCCGAGCTGGAAGCCGGGGCGCCGCCAGGGCACCCACGCCACCTTTCCGCCGTAGCACTCGGCCGTCAGCTTCTCGCCGTCCGCCGCGCAGGCCAGCGCGATGCCGGAGTCGGGGTGAAGATGGTCGACGTGCGCAGCCTCGACCAGCCCGTGCATGGCGGTGTCGATGGACGGCGCCGCACCGCCCTTCCCGTACAGACAGTGGTCGAACGCGGCGACCATCTCGTCCTCGCGCTCCACGCCCGGATAGACGTCCTTCAGCGCCCGCAGCCGGTCGAGCCGCAGCACGGCCAAGCCGTCCTCGGTGAGCGTGCCGAGGTCGCCTCCGGACCCCTTCACCCACATCAGCTCCGTGTCCAAGCCGGTGACCGGGTCGGGGGCGGTGTCCTTGGCCGAGGCGTTGCCGCCGGCGTAGTTGGTGTTGCGGGGGTCGGAGCCCAGCCGGTGCGCGCGACCGAGGAGCGCGGCGACTTCGGTGTGGGTGGCCATGTGTGATCGGTCCTTCGGAGTCGAAGTGTGCGGGATGGGGGCGTCACTGAGGAAGTGGGCATCGTCCGGCCCTGCGGGCCGGCTCCGGGACAGCCCTTAGGCTCCCCAGCCGGCCTGCTCGCCGCCGACGCGTTCGGCGGCGAGCCGTTCCTGCCGTCCGGAGCGGAGGTAGGCGGCGACCGGGTCGGGTTCGAGGCCCCGCTCCTCGCGCAGCTCGCGCAGCAGGGGGCGTACGTCGGTGTGGTACGCGTCCATCAGCACGGCGTTCGCAGCGAGCACATCACCGTCCCGCTGCGCGGCGGCCAGTGTGTCGAGGTCGACGAGGAGGGCCTTGGCGGTGGCCTCCTGCACGTTCATCACGGACCGGATGACGGCCGGGATCTTCGCCTCGATGTTGTGGCACTGATCGAGCATGAAGGCCACGTTCGTGGCCGGTTCCAGACCGCCGTTCTTCGAGACCTCGTGCATGATCCGGAACAGCTGGAACGGATCGGCGGAGCCGGCCATCAGGTCGTCGTCCGCGTAGAAGCGGGAGTTGAAGTCGAAGCCGCCGAGCTTCCCCTCCCGCAGCAGGAACGCCACGATGAACTCGATGTTCGTACCCGGCGCGTGATGCCCGGTGTCCACGACGACCTGCGCCTTCGGGCCCAGCTTGAGGCAGTGGGCGTACGCGGTGCCCCAGTCCGGCACGTCGGTGGTGTAGAAGGCGGGCTCGAAGAACTTGTACTCCAGCAGCATCCGCTGCCCGGCGCCGAGCCGCTCGTACACCTCCGCCAGTGCCTCCGCCAGCCGGTCCTGGCGGCCGGTGATGTCTTCCTGGCCGGGATAGTTGGTGCCGTCCGCGAACCACAGCTTCAGATCGGCCGACCCGGTCGCGTCCATGATGTCGACGCACTCCAGCAGGTGGTCCACCGCCTTCCGGCGGACGCCGGCGTCCGGGTGGCAGACACTGCCCAGCTTGTAGGCGTCGTCCTGGAAGGTGTTGGAATTGATCGCCCCCAGCTCCAGGCCGCGCTCCTTCGCGTACGCGCCCAGGGCGCCGTAGTCCTCGACCCGGTCCCACGGGATGTGCAGCGACACCCTGGGGGCGATGCCGGTGTACGCATGCACCTGAGCCGCGTCGTCGAGTTTCTCGTACGGCGTCCTGGGGACACCGGGCTGAGCGAACACCTTGAAGCGGGTGCCGGAGTTCCCGTACCCCCAGGACGGGGTCTCGATCTGCTGGCCGGCGAGCGCGGCCCTCACGGCGGCGATGTCAGGCATGGTCACCTCGGGATGAGACTGGAAGAGGGGCCCCGGAGCGGGGCGGAAGAACATCGAACCGACTGCGGAAGTGAATCGATTCAGTTCGTCTTGAAGGTAACGGGGCCTGGCGGGAGCGTCAAGGCTTGCCTGTAGCGATGTCGAGCTTCGGGATCCCCGGTGAAACAATTCATGAGGGAGGCCGGTTCGGCCGCTGCGTACGATGTCTGTCCCGGGGCGGGCCTCGCTCCCCGCGGGCAGCAGGACGACGACAGCAGGTGGGACGGATGACGGGTACCGCACGGACGGTCGGCATCAAGGACGTGGCACGTGAGGCCGGCGTCTCTGTGGGCACGGTCTCCAACGTGATCAACCAGTCGGAGCGGGTCGCGCCGGACACACGGGAACACGTCCAGCGGGTCATCGCACGCCTGGGCTATGTCCGCAGCGACTCGGCCCGACAGCTCCGGGCGGGCCGCAGCCGGATCATGGCGCTGCTCGTGCTGGACATGGGCAACCCCTTCTTCGTGGACATCGCACGCGGGGCCGAGCGCACCGCCCGCAAGGCCGGCCTCGGCGTCATGGTCTGCAACAGTGCGCAGAGCCCGCAGGACGAGGCCGACTACCTCGCGCTCTTCGCCGAGCAGAGGGTCCGCGGAGTGCTGATCACTCCCTCCGACCCCAGTGGGGCAAACCTGCGGGAGTTCCGCCGGTACGGCATCCCCTTCGTCCTCGTGGACCGGGTGGCCACCGACGCGGACGGCTGCTCCGTCTCGGTCGACGACGTGGCCGGCGGCGCCCTGGCGATCCGGCACCTGACCGCCGCCGGCCACCGGTCTCTCGCCTACGTCGGGGGCCCCGACCAGCTCCAGCAGGTGCGTGACCGCCGCGAGGGCGCCCTGCTCGCCCTCGCCGAAGCGGGCCTGCCGGCCTCGGCGCTCCAGGAGGTCCCCGCCGAACGGCTCGAGGTCGCCGCCGGACGCGACGCCGGAGCCAGGATCCTGGGCCTGGCCGAGCGGCCCACCGCCGTCTTCTGCGCCAACGACCTCCTCGCCCTCGGCGTCCTCCAGGCCCTGTACACGGCCGGGGTGCGGGTCCCGCAGGACATGGCGATCGTCGGCTACGACGACATCGAGTTCGCGGCGGCCGCCACCGTGCCCCTCACCTCCGTACGCCAGCCGGCGGTCACCATCGGGTCGATCGCCGCCGGCATGCTCCTCCGGGAGACGGGGGAGCACGCCCAGGATCACAGCCATGAGCACGTCATCCTCCAGCCCGAGCTGGTGGTGAGGCAGTCGAGTCTCGCGCGGAAGTGAGCACGGCCGAGGAGGGTGCGCCACGCCGCACACCCCGGCTCGGTACGTCTGTCGGAGCGCCCCCGGGCCGGTCCGCCCTGCCGGGACCCTCGGTCCCGGCTTCTGAAGGACCAGGCCGACGGTCTCGGCGGTCATGCCGGAGCCACGGTGCTGCCGCGTTCGGGGATGGTGGAGCGTGGACCTTCCTCGGCACTCACGTCAGAGCGTGAGGAGCACCTTGGTGGCGCGGCGCTCGTCCATCGCCTTGTAGCCTTCCGGGGCCTGCTCGAGGGGCAGGGTGAGGTCGAAGACCTTGCCGGGGTCGATCTCGCGATCCCAGATGAGCTGGATCAGGTCGGGCAGGAACCGGCGTACCGGGGCGGGGCCGCCGAGGGTGTGGATGCCGGCGAAGAAAAGGTCGATACCGGGGATCTGGACGCCGTAGTTCACGCCGACGTAGCCAAGATGTCCGCCGCCGCGGGTGGCGCCGATGGCCTGCAGGAAGGATTCCTGGGTGCCGACTGCCTCGATGACCGAGTGCGCGCCGAGCCCGTCCGTGAGTTCCTTGATCTTCGCGACGCCTTCGTCGCCGCGTTCTTCGACGATGTCGGTGGCGCCGTAGTAGCGGGCCAGTTTCTGCCGCTCGGGATGGCGGGACATGGCGATGATCCGCTCCGCGCCGAGTCGCTCGGCGGCGAGCACGGCCATGAGGCCCACCGCGCCGTCGCCGATGACCGCGACGGTCTTACCGGGTCCGGCTTGGGCGGCGACGGCGGCGTACCAGCCGGTGCCCAGGACGTCGGAGGCCGCGAGGAGGGCGGGGATCAGCTCGGGGTCGGGCCGGCCGGGGGTGGCGACGAGGGTGCCGTCGGCGTGCGGGATGCGGGCCTTCTCGGCCTGGGTGCCGATCGTCTGCGCGACGAACTCGGCGTGGACGCACTTGGACTGGAAGCCGGCCCGGCAGATCTCGCAGGTGTTGTCGGAGATGACGAACGATCCGACGACGAAGTCGCCGACCTCGACGTTCTTGACCTCGGAGCCGATCTCCTCGACGACGCCGACGTACTCGTGTCCCATGACCTGGTGGTCGGCGGGCTCGATGCCGCGGTAGGGCCACAGGTCGGAGCCGCAGATGCAGGTCGCGGTCAGCTTCACGATGGCGTCGGTCGGCTCGATGATCTTCGGGTCCTCGCGGTCCTCGACGCGGACGTCGCCGGCCTTGTGCATGACTACTCCACGCATGGTGGTCTCTCCTTGGTGGTGGTTCTGGCGCGGTGGGGCGCCGTTTCTTGTTCGGGAAGGCACGGGGGTACCGAGGCTGCCCTGGTTCGGTGGCCCTGGTGGGGTCGAGTCCGCCGGATGGGCGTAACCCGTCAGGACCGGGGATGCTGCCGGCCAGGCGGGCGCCGGTGCGGGTAGGCGGCTCTGGGCGAGCGCGATAGTGAGGGCGGGAGTCAGGGCCGGCGCGGCTACGGCGAGGGCAGCGAGCGCCCGGAAGGGTCCACGCCGGCCCATGAGCTGTCCGGCGAAGGCGCCGAGCGGCCCCCCCGATCACGTTGGGCGAGCATCGAGCCGGCGCCGGCGCCGACGATGCCCAGGGCATGGGAACCGGCGGCGGGACCGGCCGTACGCGCGGCCACCCCGTTGGCCACCGCCCAGAACGCGCCGGTCGCCCACGCCGGCAGGAACCGCCCCGCCGGCCGCAGCGCGAAACCGGGACCGAGCGTTATCGGCAGGTGACCTAAAGTGAAGACGGTGAGAGCGAGGATCAGTGTCAGCCGCAGGGTCGGCATCGCCCTCAGCGGTGCGCCGACGACCATCCCGACTGCGAACACGGTGATCAGCAGCCTGGGCCGGGCCACCCCGACCTGCACATCGGCCGCGATCTCGGGCAACAGGCCCGCGCCCGCGAACTCGGTCGTCCCCCTCAGGAACGTGGCCGGCGCCGGCACGTGGACGACCAGCGGAAGCCGGGCCGGCGGGCCTTCCCGAGGGTGATTGGCATACCGGTCGGCGAGGGCGCGGAGGGTTCCTCCTCGCAGGGTCATACAGCGTCTCCGTGGGGGCGGGATCCTGGTGCGTCCTCCACAGAACCGCGCCGTGCGCGGGCGCGGCAGGCTGCGTTTATCGGGGGTACAACCTCAACCCCCCTGCCGCCGGGTTCCCGTCGTAGCGTGGAGACATGGAACGCCGCTCCGACAACCGCGCCGACATCCGTGACTTCCTGGCCCGCCGGCGTGCCCAGCTCACCCCCGAGCAGGTCGGGCTGCCCACCAGCGGCCGGCGTCGGGTACCGGGGCTGCGCCGCGAGGAGGTCGCGGTCCTCGCCGGCGTGAGCACCGAGTGGTACACGCGGCTGGAAAAGGGCCATATCGGCGGCGTGTCCCAGGACGTCCTCGACGCGGTGGCCCGCACCCTGCAGCTGAGCGACGACGAGCGCACCTACCTCTTCGACCTGGCCAGAGCCGCCCAGCCCAGTCCCGCGACCCGCCGCCGCCGCAAGGCCGTCGACGTCCCGCCCCGCGTCCAGTGGCTGCTCGACTCCATCACCCTGTCCGCAGCCTTCGTCACCAACGGCCGCCTGGACATGACGGCTGCCAACGGACTCGCCCGCGCCCTGTTCGCACCCATGATCGGCAGCCATACCGCGGGCGAGCGCGGCCGCCCCAACTTCGCCCGGTACTGGTTCCTCGACGACGACTCCCACGACTTCGCCGACGACTGGGACGCTGCCGCCGACAGCACCGCCGCACTCTTGCGCGCCGAGGCCGGCCGAAGCCCCGACGACAAGGCGCTGCGCGAGCTCGTCGGGGAGCTGTCCACGCTCAGCACCGAGTTCCGCACCCGGTGGGCCACCCACAACGTGCGCATCCACCACGGCGGCGTCAAACGCTTCCACCACCCCGACGCGGGCCCTCTGGAACTGACCTACCAGCCGCTGGACCTGCCCATGTCCGTCCGGGAGGCGCATTCCCTGACCATCTACACCGCCGAACCCGGCTCGCCCTCCGAAGACGGCCTGCGCCTGCTCGCCTCCTGGGCAGCCACCCACGAGCTCCACCCGCCCGCGCGACAGCCCCCGGCACCTTGATAGGCGTGCCAACAGCCCTTTGCAAGCGACAACCCAGGGGAGTTCTCCCGTGCCACCCACAGGACGATCATGAGCCGGATCCTGATCACCGGTTCCACGGACGGACTTGGCTACGCCGCAGCGGCCGCGCTGCTGTTCGCCGGGCACAACGTCGTGGTCCACGCCCGCAACCCTGAACGTGCCGGAGCCCTCGACCCGCTCATCGGCCGCGGAGCGGAACTCGTCGTCGCCGACTTCGCCGACCGTGACGCGGTACGGCACACAGCCACCGAGCTGAACGGCAAACCCCCGCTCGATACAGTCATCCACAACGCCGGTGTCTGGAGCGGACCGGCCGTCATGCCCGTCAACGTCGTCGCTCCGTACCTGCTCACCGCGCTGCTGCACCGGCCATACCGCCTGCTGTACCTGAGCAGTAGCTCGCACTTCGACGGCCGCCCCTCGCCGGCCGGCATCGACTGGCGCGGGACGACCCCAGGGTCGTATGCGGACAGCAAGCTGTTCGTCACCACCCTCGCCGCCGCAGCGGCCCGCCTGTTCCCCGACGTGCTGAGCAACGCCGTGGACCCGGGGTGGGTGCCTACCAGGATGGGGGGACCCGGAGCACCGGACGATCTCGAGCTCGGCCATCTGACACAGCAGTGGCTGGCCGCAAGCGACGAGCCCCAGGCACTGACCACCGGCGGCTACTGGTATCACCAGCAACGGCAGCGGCCGCACCCCGCCGTACACGACGAGGCGTTCCAGCACCGGCTTCTGCAGACGCTGGCCGAGGAGACAGGCACCAGCTGGGCAGCTGCCCCGGCCGAGGGTCGGAGCCTGCCCATTGCCCGCCCCGGACTGAACCGTTCCCAGTTCGGTAGAGACTCGATGCCGTGAAGGATTGAGTCATGGCACGTCCTTCCTCCTATCCCGTTGAGCCGCGCAAACGAGCGGTCCGCAGGGTCGCCACCTTGTGACGCATATATCCGGCGCGGCCGCGCCGTCGGGTGATCAGCCGGTCCGGCCCACCCGGAACGTCGTCGTGTACAGGCGTTCCTCACCCGGCTCCAGGAACGTCATGGATCCGTTCTCCCGGGCGGCGGGCTCGCCCTGTACATGGTGCGTGGAAGGCTCGAAGCCCACGGCGTAGGCGCCCTCGCGCAGGTGCATCCACTGGAAGAAGGACGGGAACTGCGCCTGGACGTACTCCAGCTCGAAGTACATCCCTAGACGGTCGTTCACCAGCCGGGGCCGTACCGAGCCGTCGGCGTCCGGTTCCAGTTCGTGCTCGTAGACCTGCTCGACGAATCCCGGCAGCGGGCCCGGCATCTCGGTGTTCGAGACGCCCTGTTCGGCGACACTGTCGCTCTGCCACAGCGTGCGGCGCAGCGGCATCTCGTAGCGCGCGCCCTCGTCCAGGAAGGGCCAGCCGACGTTGATGTGGTAGAGGAACATGTGCGGTGTGGGGTCGAAGCCGGCGTTACGCACCCGGTCGATGAGCCGGATCTCCGCCCCGCCGAGATCGGCCTCGATGCGGCGGGTGAGCCGCAGGTGCTCACCGAAGACCGCGGCCTGGCGGACCTCGCCCTCCGCCCAGAGGACGCAGTGGTCCTCGTCCTGCCACTGCTCGCCGTAGCCGGTGAGCCGGGCGGGCAGGTTGCCGACCCGGCCGTGCAGTGCGTGGGAGGCGGTGCGGCGCGGCGGGTAGCGGTACTGCGAGGCGTCCACCTCGGCACCGAACAGCGTGTGGTCGAGACCGGCGGTGAGCAGCAGACCCGAGAAGCTGCGCATCATCGACAGGCCGTCGTCGTCGCGGTACTCGTGCAGGCCGGGGTGGCGGAACCCGGTCGCGGAGCGCCAGCCGAACCCGAGACCCTGGAACTCCGCCCCGCCGAGATCCATGGCCCGGTCCACGAGCACATCGAAGGAGAGTCCGGCGCCGGTACGGAACTCCAGCGTGCGGATGCCGCGTTCGGAGCCGTCGTCCAGGACGACGGCCCGCACACCGCCCGCGGCTGCCAGGTCGCCTGCGTGCCGGGCGAGGGCGTGACGGTCGTAGTCGCGTCCGTTCAGCTTCACGCCATCACCCACCCTCCGTTGACCTCCAGGCACTGACCGGTGACGAAGGAGGAGTCCGCTCCGGCGAGGAAGGAGACGGCCGAGGCCAGTTCCTCCGGGCGGCCGCGCCGCTTGAGGGCCTGATGGTCGAGCACCTGCCGGGTATAGGCCTCGGGATCGTCGTGGATCTCCTCGGCCGCCGTGGGGAACGCGCCGGGGGAGACGCAGTTGACGCGGATCTCCGCGGGCCCGAGCTCGCGGGCGAGTGCGCGGGTGAAGGCGACGGCCGCGCCCTTGGTGGAGATGTAGGCGGCGAGCGAGTCCCAGCCCCCGTGCATGGTGATCGAGGCGACGTTCACGATCGCCCCGCCGCCCGTGCCCGTCATGCGGCGCGCGGCCGCCTGAGCGGCGACCCAGTAGGCGCGCTGGTTCACCGCGACCACATCGTCGTACTCCGCCAGCGGCACATCGAGGAAGGGACGGCTCGGGTACACGGCGGCGTTGTTCACCAGGACGCGCAGGGTGCCCAGCTCGGTCGCGGTCCGTTCGACGGCCGCTTCGACCGCTTGTGCGTCGCGCAGGTCGGTGGTCAGAGCCAGGACGCGGGCACCCGACTTCCGTACCTCCTCGACCGTCTGCTCCAGCGACGCGGGGTCGCGGTCGAGCACGGCCACATCGTGTCCGTCGGCGGCCAGGCGGGAGGCCATGGCTCGTCCCAGGGCGCCGCCGGCGCCGGTCACGAGTGCTGCTTGCGGTTGACTCATCGATGGTTCCCATCTTCCCGGTGCCGGCCGGGTGCCGCGGGGCGGATCGAGGCGTTGACACTGCGAGCGGGGCCCGCATAGCGTGAATGTTAGCGCTGCCGGTAGCGCTAACAACAGGGCCTGGAACTGCAAATGCGGTGAGGGCGCGGTGAGTTCCCCTCCCTCCCTCCTCTTCGCCTCCCTCCCCTTTCAAGGAGTCCCATGACGACGCCTGACAAGCCCGGGATACTCAGCGGGTACCGGGTTCTCGACTGCTCCATCGCCATGGCCGGCCCGTTCGCGGCCCAGCGGCTCGGCGACCTCGGGGCCGACGTGGTCAAGGTCGAGCCGGTCACGGGGGAGTGGCAGCGTCATGCGGCCGCGGGAGGCGCGGGCGGGAACCGGATCAACGTCTCCTTCCTTTCGCTGAACCGCAACAAGCGCTCCCTCGCCGTCGACCTCAAGGACCCGGACGGCAAAGAGGTGCTCCGCCGGCTCGTGGCCGACGCCGACGTCTTCCTGCAGAACTACCGCCCCGGTGTCGCCGACCGCCTAGGCGTCGACTACTCCTCGCTGGCGGAGGTCAACCCGTCGCTCGTGTACGTCTCCATCTCGGGCTACGGCGAGGACGGTCCCTACGCCCAGCGCCCCGGGCAGGACCTGCTGCTCCAGGCGATGTCCGGGGCCATGCTCTCCGCGGGCCGCGCCGGCGGGGCACCGCAGGCCGCGGGCCAGTACCTCGTGGACGCGGTCACCGCGTCCACCGCCTTCGAGGGGGTGCTCGCCGCGCTGCTGCACCGCGAACGGACTGGTGAGGGACAGCTCGTGACGGTGAACATGCTGGACGCCGTCACCACACTCCAGATGCAGGAACTGTCGGTGCACACCGTGGGCGGCCTGGAGCAGAACCGCTCCGGCGAACCGCACGCACATGTCTACATCCGCGCCCCCTACGGCGCGTTCGAGACCGCCGACGGCTACATCGTCCTCGCCTTTCCGCCGCTGAAGACACTCGGCGAACTCCTCGGCGAGGAAAGCTTCCTGTCCATGGAGGACGAGGAGCACGGCTGGACCCACCGCGACGAGATCTTCTCGCGCACCGCCTCCCGCCTCCGCACCCGTACCTCGCGCCACTGGCTCGACGCCTTCGAGGCCGCGGGCGTATGGGCCGGACCGGTCTATGGCTACGCGGACCTGGTCGACGACCCGCAGATCCGCCACAACGGCACCTTCATCACCTACGACCACCCCACCGAGGGCCGTGTGAAGGTGCCCGGGTTCCCTTACAAATTCTCCGCCACGCCTCCCCGCATCGACCGAGGTGCCCCGCTCACCGGCCAGCACTCGCGCGAGATCCTGGCCGAGGCCGGCCTCGGCCAGGCGGAGATCGAGGCGCTGTTCGCCTCCGGCACCGTGACGGAGACCCAGTGACCTACGCCGGACTGACCTGGGACCACCCGCGCGGCCACGACGCCCTTGCCGCGGCGGCCGGCGACCTCGTGCACTGGTCCGTCCAACCGCTGGAGGGTTTCGAGTCCCATCCCATCGACGAGCTCTGCGCCCAGTACGACCTCGTCGTCCTGGACCATCCGCACCTGGGGGAGGCACTCGCCTCGGGCTGCCTCCGCCCGCTGGACGATCTCTTCGGCAGGGACGAACTGGACCGCTGGCGTGCCGGCTCGATCGGCCCCACCATGCGCTCGTACGCGATGGACGGCAGGCAGTGGGCCCTGCCTCTGGACGCGGCCACCCAGGTCTCCGCGACCCGCACCGATCTCGCCGGGGAGCCGCCCACCACCTGGGAGGAGGTGCTCGGCCTCGCGAGCCGCGCGCCGGTGGCCCTGTCGCTCGCTGGACCGCACGCCTTCCTCACCTTCGCCTCCGTCGCGGTCGCCCTCGGCGAGGAGCCGGCCGCCGACCCCGGTGAACTGATCAGCGATACGACGGGACGTGCCGTCCTGGACCTCATGGCCGGCATCGACGCCCGCGCACCCGCCGGTACGCGCACGCTCAACCCGATCGGTCTGCTGGAGCTGATGGCGGGCACCGACCGCCTGGCGCACTGCCCGCTGGTGTACGGCTACGTCACCTACGCGGACCGGCTGACGTTCACCGACGCCCCGGCCGCCCGACCGGGGGGACGGCCGGGCTCCACCCTCGGCGGCACCGGACTCGCCGTCAGTTCCCGCTGCACCCCCACCTCGGAACTCCTTGACCACATCCGCTGGCTGATGTCGCCCTCCGCCCAGTGCGGATTCCTGCCCCGGCACAGCGGGCAGCCCAGCGCACGCGCCGCCTGGACCGACCCGGCGATCGTCGCGGCGGACTTTTACCGCCGGACCACCAACACCTGTGAACAGGCGTGGGTCCGCCCCCGCCATGCCGGCTACATCGGCTTCCAGAGCGCCGCCTCCGCCGTCATCCGGGACGCCCTGGCCGACGGGACCGGAAACGGGGCGGCAGTCGGCCTGCTCCGATCCCTCTACCGCGCGAGCCGGACCACGAAGGAAGCAGGACGAGCATGACCGACACCACCAGTACCCCGCCCGATCTCGACACCGGACACGTCCTGCTCGACGTCGCCGACCGGGTCGCCACCCTCACGCTGAACCGGCCCGAGAAACTGAACGCCGTGACCCCCGAGATGTCCCGCGCCCTGGTCCGGGCCGTGCAATGGTGCGACACCACGGACGACGTCCGCGCGGTGATCCTGACCGGTGCGGGCGGGCGCGCCTTCAGTGCCGGATCGGACATCCGCGAACTCGACGGATACCGCACCCCGTGGGAGTTCCGCAATCGCGTCGACTACTGCGATGCCATCCGCGAGGCCCGGACGCCCACGATCGCGGCCGTCGGCGGCTACGCCCTCGGCGGCGGGCTGGAGACCGCCCTGTCCTGCGACATCCGGATCGCCTCACGGACGGCGTCCTTCGGAGCACCGGAGATCACACTGGGCTGGATCGGGGGCGGCGGCATGGCGGCCTTCCTCAGCCGCGCGGCCGGGCCGAGCAACGCGGCACTCCTGCTGCTCACCGGCGACCGCATCGATGCCGCACGGGCGCTGGAGTGGCACTTGGTCAGCGAGGTGGTCGCCCCCGCCGAACTGCTCGACCGGGCCCGGGCCCTTGCCGCGGTCATCGCCTCCCGGGCCCCCGTGGCGGCGGAGACCGCCAAGATCAACCTTCGGGCGGCCGGGAATCTGCCCGAGGACCAGGCTCTCGCCTACGAACGGGACCTGCAGACCATCTGCTTCGCCACCGAGGACGCCGCCGAAGGCCGGCGCGCGTTCGCCGAGAAGCGCCCGCCCGTTTTCCGCAAAGCCTGAGAGGAACGACATGACCCAGTGGCCCGACGCCGTCACCACCCTGCCCGACGACGGCACGGAAGGGGCCCTCGTCGGCCGGGTCTGGCAGCCCGGCACCGGTCCCTGCGTCGTCGCCGTCCGCGAGAGCGGTGTGCATGACGTGACGGCGACCTTCCCGACCGTCCGCGACCTCTGCGAAACCCCCGATCCTGCGGCGCGGTTGCGCACGGCCGACGGCGAGCGCCTCGCCGGACTCGACGAACTGCTGGCCAACACGCCGCCCGGGACACGTGATCCGGCACGTCCCTGGCTGCTCGCCCCCGTGGACCTCCAGGCGGTCAAGGCCGCCGGCGTGACCTTCGTGGTGTCCATGCTGGAGCGGGTGATCGAGGAACGTGTGCGGGGCGAGGCCTCCGGCGCCGCCGAGGTACGCGAGCGGATACGCGGCCTCGTCGGGGACGATCCGGCCTCCCTGCGGCCCGGCTCCGCGGAGGCCGCCGCGCTGAAGGAACTCCTGGTCGCCCGGGGGATGTGGAGTCAGTACCTGGAGGTGGGTATCGGGCCCGACGCCGAGATCTTCACCAAGGCCCCCGTGCTGGCCGCTGTCGGCACCGCGACCGATGCCGGGGTCCTCTCCACCTCACGGTGGAACAACCCCGAACCGGAGATGGTGCTGGTCGTCTCCTCCGCGGGGGAGGTCGTGGGCGCGACTCTCGGAAACGACGTCAACCTCCGTGATGTAGAGGGACGTTCGGCACTCCTTTTGTCGAAGGCGAAGGACAACAACGCCTCTGCCGCCCTGGGACCGTTCGTGCGGCTCTTCGACGCGGCCTTCGGGATGGACGACGTGCGTAAGGCGGCGGTGACCCTGACCGTCGAGGGAGAGGAAGGCTACCGACTCGACGCCGTGTCCTCCATGTCCGCCATCAGCCGCGACCCACTGGACCTCGTCGGTCAGCTGATCGGACCGCACCATCAGTACCCCGACGGTGCGGTGCTCTACCTGGGTACGATGTTCGCCCCCGTCGAGGACCGTGACGCTCCGGGCCAGGGCTTCACCCATCACGACGGAGACCTGGTCACCATCGCCACGCCCCGGCTCGGTTCACTCGTCAGCCGGATCAGGCCGAGCGATGCCTGCGAGCCGTGGACCTTCGGCATCTCCGATCTGATGCGCTCCCTGGCCGCCCGGGGAGTGCTGTGACGCAGGGCGCGCCGTCCGGCCGGAGCGGCCGGGCGGACGGCGCGGCGGCGGGCGCAATGGATATCGTTTCGGATGTGACCCAGCCATCCCCCCGCCCACGCAAGCGTTCCGCCACCCGTTCGGTGACCCTGTCGGACGTGGCGGCGGCGGCCGGGGTGTCCGCGCAGACGGTGTCGCGGGTCGTGCGCGACCCGCGGTCGGTGCCGGACTGGACCCGGGCCACCGTCGAAGCGGCCATCGCGGCGACCGGCTATGTGCCCAACCTCGCCGCCAGCAACCTGGCGTCGAACCGCAGCCGCACGGTCGGTGTCCTGGTCCCGCAGATCAACGCGTCGGTCTTCGCGGACACGGTGCACGCCTTCTCGACCGCTCTGGCGGCCCACGGCTACCAGATCTTCGTCGGCACGACCGACTACCGGCCGGAGCACGAGGAGGACGTGCTGCGGAGCTTCCTCGGCAGGCGGCCGGACGGACTGCTCATGGTGGGAACCGACCACACCCCCGGAACCCGTGCCCTGCTGGCCGCCGCGGGAGTACCCGTCGTGGAGACCTGGGGCTGGTCGGACGATCCGGTGGACCTGCTGGTCGGCTTCTCCAACGCGGCGGCCGCAGCCGCGATGGTCGGACACCTCGTCGAGCGGGGCCGGCGCCGGATCACGTTCGCCGGGCGGCACACCTCCGGCGACCTCCGGGCCGCCGAGCGGCTCGACGGCTACGCGACCGCTGTCCGTGAGCTGCTGGGTACTGCTCCGCGCACGGTGGACGCGGGCCCGGAGCCGGTCACCATGGACACCGGCGTCACGCTCCTGGACCTTGTGCTGGAACGGCATCCGGACTCCGACGCCGTGATGTTCTCCAGCGACGTCTTCGCCGCCGGCGCCCTGCAGGCGTGCGTACGACGGGGGATCGACGTCCCCGGCACGCTGGCCCTGGCCGGGTTCGGTGACTTCGAGCTGGCCCGGCATCTCGTCCCCTCGCTCACCACGGTGGCGGTGCCCGGCACCCTCATCGGCGAGCTGGGGGCCGAGTTGCTGCTGGAGAGGATGCGCGGCACCCCGGTCGGCGTTCCGCACCGCGACGTGGGCTACCGGGTCGTCGCCCGCGCAAGCTCCTGACGCAGGGGCGTCGCCCGGGCCGGGGCGGCGCCCGACTGAGGCCCGGGGCGGCCTGCGCACGGCGAGCGGCCGCCCCTCCGGCCTCAGCGGGCTGCCCAGACCAGACCCCGTTCGATCATTTTCGCCGTCTGCGGCACCTCCAGGTCCGCGACACGGTGGCCGAGGGTGCAGACGAAGACCCGGCCGGCGCCCCAGCGGCGCGTCCACACGACGGGGAACTCGACCGGCTCGTCCCACTGCCCGCCGTCGGGGGAGAGGACCGAGGTGGCCAGCACCGTGTTCAGCGTGTCCGTCAGCACCCAGTAGTGCTCGGTGAGGACGTCGAAGTCCCCGATGCCCTGGGTGATCTCGCCGTCCCGCTCCGGCAGGGCCGTGATGCGGACGGTGAAGTCCTGGAACCCGTCCGGGTGCCACAGGAACCGTCCCCCCACCATGCGCAGATAGCGAGCGGCGGCGACATTCGTTCCGATGACGCCGCCGTGCCAGCCGGCGAAACCCGTTCCCGCCTCCACTGCCGAGACGAGCGTGTCCTCCTGGAGGGGCGTCAGTTCGCCCCCGGACCACGAGTGGACGACGAGGTCCGTCGCGGCGAGCAGGTCCGCGTCCTCGTACACCGAGAGGTCCTCGGCGACGGATACGTCGAACCCGGCGCGTTCGAGCCGGGGAATGAACATCCCGGTGCAGCCGACCGGGTCGTGCCCCTCCCAGCCGCCGCGTACCACCAGGGCGTTGCGCTGACTCACTTCGGATTGCCTCCGTACGGTGTCGGTTGTCCCTGCGGCTCTCGTGGTTCCGCTCGGCCGCTGCCGGGTGGAACCACGCTCGGTCGGTTACTGACGGATCCCTCAACACCCCATCCCTGAGTGCGAATTGAGGACCTGGGAGTAACCTGGCGCCAAGCGCTCCGGGTCTTCCTGCGGTCACGCTCCTCGGTCCGGTGTTCCCGTCGTGGCCGTGGACCGGGACCCAGTGCCATGCGTCGCACCCCGCCTTCGGTTGAAGCGTGTCGCACGGTGGTGACGGGCGAATCCCGCCCCCGGAGCTCTGACCGGGCATACCCGAAGTGCCGTTCGCGGGCGGTCGGTCCGGCCCCGGGCGTGCTCTCGCCTCCGGGTGGCGGCGTGACTGGAAACCTTGGTCATCACTTATGATACGAGTGATGACCTTAGCATGTTCCGCTAGCCTTGAGCCCTCGGACAGCGGGGACCGGGCACACCTGCACACACATTGGGAGTCGCTGACCAGATGAGTAACCCATCCGCGGACGCCGTTGCCGTGTCCCCCCGTCAACGGCGTCGGCCTCCCCTCGCAGCCGCCGTCGTGCAGAGCCTGGCGACGGCCATCGTGCTCGGCGAGTACCCGCCCGGAACGGCACTGCCTTCGGCGGGCGTCCTGTGCGAACAGTACGAGGTGAGCCGCACCGTCATCCGCGAGGCGACCATGGCTCTCTCCGAGAAGGGACTCGTCGCGACGCGTCAGGGTTGGGGGACGGTCGTGCTCGATCAGGAGCAGTGGAGTCTGCTCGACCCCCTGATCCTCGACGCGCTCTTCCAGCGGAAGGACCGGCTGGTCTTCCTCGACAACCTGATCGAGATCCGGACGACGCTCGAGTGCGCCATGTCCGCCCGCGCCGCCCGTCTCATGGACGACACGCAGGCGGCGGCGCTCTCGGCCAAGCTCGACGAACTCGCGGCTCTGCGAGGTGACCCGGAGGCCTACTCCCGTGCCGACATCGAGTTCCACGAGATCATCCACCGTGCGTCGCGGGACGCGTTCGGGCGGGCCATCGTGTCGAGCATCCAGGGCAAGGCCGTGCGCTACCCCCAGTACAGCGGCGATCCCACACGTGAGCACATCGAGCTGACGCACGAAGCGCACGCACGGCTCGCGGCCGCCCTGCTCGCCCGGGACGCCGACGAGGCTGCCGAGGCGATGCGGGACCACATCACGTCCTCCTGGGAGCGCCGGCGACCGCCCGGCCCGTCCGGCGCATGACGTGCGCCGGGGCATCCGTGTGCGGTGGATGCCCCGGCGCGAGGAGACGGTGTCACCCGGCGGCTACCGGCGAACAGCGTCCGTCGGAGTGCTTCTGCTTCCGGTTCGTGCAGTGCGCGTGCCACGCGGCGTCTGACTCCCGTCCCCCACAGGTGGCAGGCGGTCTCCGTGGTGGTGCACGAGGCGTCGTTCGGGTACTCGGCCAGGTCTGGGCGTTGCCGTCGACGACGAGTTCCGGAGCGAACGGCTGCTGGACCCAGTTGAAGCCGATCTTGCACAGCGTTCCCGGGGCTGTCCCATGCGCGCCGAGGTCGAACACCCACACGCCGTTCCGGTGTGTTCAGACGGGTGTTGGAGGAGTACCGGGGCTCGGCGAGCGTATCGGCCGAGAGGTCGGTGAGCCGCTGCCACCCGTCCGCCGGAAGTTCGCACGACCCGGTCAGCGTGACCTTCTCGTCGTGGTACGCGGCGTACGTCACCCATGAGTTCTCCTTGCCGCTGAGGCGGATGGTGTCGTCCAGTACATACGCCCCGCCGAGGCCGTCGGGCCGGACGGCGCGGCCGACGCGTGCCGGCCGCCGGCACGCCGGCGCTCGTCACCAGCGCCAGAGCGACGGAGGCCAGTACGGTCCGTGCCGGTCGTCTCCCGGTTAAGGGCGGCCGGGCGGGGCCGGCGGACGACGGGTCAGTCCAGATGGAAGACCTCCTCCGCGTCCACCCAGCGCTCACCGGGCTCCGCCGAGCCGAGCGGCTGCTGGCAGGGATCGGTGAGGGTCCACCACCGCTGGGTCTCCGGGTCGGCGGCGACAGCGGCCATATCGGCGTCGTAGTCGTCGCCGGTGTACTCGTAGTAGGCGAACAGAGTGTGGTCGCGAAGGAAGATCGAGTACGAGGTGATGTGGGCGCGGGACAGGGTGTCCAGGACCGGCTGCGGGACCGACCGGTGCAACTCCCGGTACGTCTCTTCCTGTTCCGGACGCAGACGGATCACGGACGCGACGCGGCGCGGGGTACGGGGTGCGGGCATGGCACAGGCTCCTTCGTGAAGCGGGCCGGCCGGCCCGCCAAAGGCCTCTACCGGCCGGGCGGAAGCGCCGGACCGGTCGGATCTGGGGAGAGGAACGGGACGGGCGGGCCGGCCGGGGGTGCCCGGTCGGCCCGCCATCGGGGATCAGCCCTTCACGGCTCCTGCCGCGAGACCGCTCATGACGTGACGTTGCATCACGACGAAGATCACCATAATGGGGATCACGGCGAGCAGCAGGGTCGGGAACACCTTGGTGTAGTCCGTCGAGTACTGGCCGACGGCGGCGTACACACCGGTGGTGACGGTGTAGACGTCACTGCCGGGGCCGAGGATCATCTGCGGACTGGCGAAGTCGTTCCACACGCTCAGCGAGTTCAGGATGAACACGGTGGCGATGACCGGCCGCATCAGAGGCACGATGATCCGCCACAGCGTGTAGTACTTGCCGGCCCCGTCGATGGCCGCGGCCTCGTCCAGCGACCTCGGCAGCACGCGGATGTAGCCGAAGAAGACGAACAGTGTGAACGGGATGGTGGTGGCTGTCATGAAGAGGATGAGGCCGGGCATCGTGCCCATCAGTCCCACGGCGCGGAGTACGAAGATGACCGGCACCAGGATCACCTGGGTCGGGATGAACATCCCCGCGATGAAGAAGAACAGCAGCAGCCGTGAGATCACCTTCGGTGTGCGGGCCAGTACGTAGGACGCGGGCGCGCACACCACCATGGCCAGCGCGTTCACGCAGAGCACCAGCGCGAGCGTGGTGCCGTACCCCTTGAGAATGCTGAAGTCGGGGTTGTTCCACGCGTCCGCCAGGTGCTGGAACGTCGCGGTGCCGAGGTCCAGGGTGAACGGGTTGCTGAGGATCTCCCGCTGGCTCTTGAAGGCGTTGACCACCAGGAGGTACATCGGCACGAGCATGCCGACGGACGCCAGGGTGACGAACGCGACGCGCAGGGCGGCGGCCGAGGCGAGTGTCTTCTTCATCCGATGGACTCCGCGTCGTTCTCGGCGCGCCTGCGCAGAAAGAGGACCGTGAGGGACAAGGCCGCGGCCGCGAGGATCAGCAGCACGGCCTGGGCCGACGCCAGGCCGATCTTCCGCTGGGGGAAGGAGACCGCGAGGATCGAGTAGGCGAGGGTCTTGGTCGATCCCGCGGGACCGCCCCCGGTCAGTGACACGACGACGTCGTACGTCTTCAGCAGCGAGATGCCCGAGGTGATGACGGCGACCGTCACCGTGGAGGCCAGCGACGGCCACGTGACGGCACGGAAGGTCTGCCACCGGCCGGCTCCGTCGAGCTTCGCCGCCTCCAGCAGATCCTCCGGCACGGCCTGGAGCCCCGCCAGATACAGGATCAACTGCACGCCGAACAGGGACCAGACGATGACGAGGATCATCGACCACAGCGCCCAGTCGGGGTCGCTGAGGAAGGGCAGGCTGTCGGTTCCGACCTTCTCCAGCATGGTGTTGACCACGCCCTGGGGCCCGAGGATCGCCTGCCACAGGAAGCCGACGACCAGCGCGCTCAGGACATGCGGGTAGAACATGACCACCCGGCCGAAGGTGGTGAACCGGTTGGTGCGCTTCAGCAGCAGCGCGAGCCCGAGCGCCGCGACGTTGACGGCGACCGCGCCCACCACGGCCACCACGGCAGTGATCACCATGGTGCCCGTCATGTCGTCGGAGGCGAAGATGGTGCGGTAGTTGTCCAGCCCGATGAACTCGGGGACGCGAGTGGGGAATCCGTTGTACTCGGTGAAGCTGTAGTAGAACGCGTAGATCACCGGTACGACCAGGAGTGCGGCGTAGATCAGCACCGCGGGGACGATCATGCTGATACTGGCGCCCGCGTTGCGCCATCGCCGCGGCTTCGAGGGGAGTGTGCGTGCCATGGTCAGCGGTTCTCGTCGGTCCACTGGTCGATGGCCTTGGCGGCGTCGGCCGGGCTCGCCCCCGTGTAGAGGCTCTGAGCGACCTCGGTGAACTTGGGGTTGAAGCCCGTCACCGGCAGCCGGACGTTGCCCTGGCCCTCGCCCACGGCGACGAGCGCGGGAGCATGGTCGAGAATGCCCTGGATCAGGGCTTCGGTGCCGGTCTGCTTGACGCCGGACTCCTGGCGGAACACCCCGTCGGAGCCGAGCTGCGCCTTGATGGCCGCCGGGTCGGTCACGAGGAACTCCACCAGCTGCTTCGCGCCGGCCTCGTCCGACGCGCCCTTGTGCACCATGTACGGGTTGGCCATGGTGGCGCCCTGCGGACCGGGATAGCTCTTGCCGTCGGCGGCCGGCGGGGAGAACACGCCCACCTCGAAGGGCAGCTTCCCGGCCTTGGCCAGCGTGGCGGCGAACCAGCTGCCGTTGGTGTAGAGACCGGCCTTGCCGGCGATGAAGTTGCCGTCCGCCTGCGAGGGGTTGAGCCCGGCGTCGCTCTTGGCTATGTAACCGGCGTCGATCCAGTCCGCGTACATCTGGAAGGCGGGCTTGTAGGCCTCGCCCACGGTGAGCTTCTTGTCCGTGACGGCGCTCTGCCACTTCGGGTGGAGCTCGTTGAGCGTCGGGTGGTAGATCTGCTGGAGCTGGAGGCCGGTCTGGTAGTCGCCCGCGGTCTGCATCGGCGTGTAGCCGGCCTTCTTGAGCTTGCCCAGATCCGCGGTCATCTCCTTCCACGTGGTCGGAGTCCTGGTGATGCCGGCCTTCTTGAACGCGGTCTTGTTGTAGTAGACGAGCGACTGGGTCTGGGTGCCGACGCCGACGGCGAAGTGCGTGTCGCCGATGGCGTACGCGTCGAACATCGGGGTCCCCTTGGCCCAGGCCTCACCGCTGAGGTCGACCAGTTCCGGAGCCGTGTCGTCGTCCGGGAAGATGGACTGGATGACATCGGGGGCGGTCCCCGCGGCCAGTTGCTGGGGAAAGGACTCGGCGACGGACTTGCCGGTCGGGCCCTCGATCTTCACCTTCAGACCGGTCTTGTCCTCGAACGGCTTGACCAGCTTCTCCCAGTAGGCCCGGTCGAGGTTGTCGGTCAGGTTGACCATCATCCGGATCTCGCCGTCCTTGCTGCCGGACGTGCCGGAGCCCGAAGAGCAGGCCGCGAGGAGCAGCAGCGGAACCACGGCGGCAAGGGCGGCTCCGCGCGCCTTGGTCCCTCGGTTGGCAGACATCATTGTCGACTCTCTTTTCCTCGGTAGGGAAAGCTGGTGATCAACGTTCTCTGGACTGCGGGGTACGCGGATGCGGGGCGTGCTCCGGTGTCACAGCCGTCCCCGGTAGGGCAGCGGGCCGACGGCGGTGATGTCGGTGGGTACCTCGTCGGCGTCGACGCGGTAGATGCCGTCGTTGGCGACGAAGAACTCGAGAGCGTCCGGATACCGCAGGTCCTCGGGCAGCGGATCGCGGTCGGTCCAGGCGAAGAACTCCCGGGTGAAGGTGTCCTTGTCCTTGCGGCCGTAGATGTGCAGGTCCCCCGCGGTCAGCGGTGAGCGCACGCACCAGTGGACGCCGGACTCGGCCCAGAAGGCACGGTCGCTGATGAGAACCGACTGCCGGTCCCGGGGGGCGAGCACCTTGTCCCAGAAGCCGTCGCCCGGCCCCAGCCGCGCCATCAGGAACATCAGGTCGTGGGCGTGCCAGGCGGTGCTGGGTGCGATGTCGGCCTCGTTGTGCCAGCCGCTGGCGGAGGCGAAGTATCCGGCGGGCGTCTGGTAGCCCGCGTAGGTGGCCAGGCACGCCTCGGTGAACGCTTCCAGCTCGGCGTCGGGTCCCTCGGCCAGCACCTCGTGGATGCCGTAGAGCGTCAGGCCCATGCCCGCGATCAGCATGGGCGTGTCCGTCTTCAGGGCACGGTCGCCCTGGACGTACCAGTAGCGGTGGTAGCGGACGGCGCCGGTTTCGTCGGTCCACGCCGAGCGGGCCACGTGCCGGCACAGCCGCCTCGCCTCGGCCAGCAGCTCCGGATCGCCCTGGGCGCGGTAGCCGAGGACCAGGGGAACGATCATGAGGCCGTAGTACTCGGCCGGCTCCAGGATGCCGCCCTCGGTGCGGTCCCGCACGGTGCGGAAGGTGCCGGAGCTGTCCGCGTCGGGTACGCCGCGGTGGTGGAACAGGCGGACCAGGGTGGCCAGGTCCTCGGGTATCTGCTCCGTGTAGGTCTTGTCGTCGGCCAGCTCCGTGTAGAGCTGCTTGACCCACACCCGGGCGTACTCCTGGTTGCAGGTACCGTCCTCACCGGCCCGGCCGCCCCCGTACATCTCGCACGCGTCGAGATTGCGGCGTACGGCCGCGAGCGCGGCGTCCACCTCGTCGTCGGGCAGCAGATGACGTGCGTGCTTCAGCGCGAGCATCACACCGAGGCTCCCGACGGCGTTGTGGATGAGTCCGGTGGTCGCCGACTCACCGACCTGGAAGCCGATGTGCCGGTACTGGCCGTCGTCCTGGAACTCCGTGGCCTGGTAGCGCACCAGCCGCCGCAGCAGCTCGACGCCCCGCTCGTCGGGCTGCTGCGCCAGGGCCTGCGCGAAGGCGCCGACGGCAGGGCCGGCGAAGGTGGTGTGCCCGCTGGTGAAGTCGAGGAAGGTGAAGGGGTTCGTGCCCCACACACTGTGGTTGTGGAAGCCGTTGACCGCGCCCTCCTCCGTGATCCAGCTGTGCAGCCAGCCGGCGAGTGCGGCCGTGTCCGGCTCGGTCGTGCGGTGTGCCATGGCGTTCCTTCCGTAGTGGTTGCACGGCCGTGCGGCATCCGGCCGCGCGGAGCCGGGGACGTTCATGTCCGTCCCCTCGGGGGAAGCAGGGACAGCGCGGCCAGTTCGTCCCAGAGTGCGTCGGGGACAGTGGCGGTCAGCCGCTCGGCGTTGGTGCGGGACTGGTGGGCGTTCCGTGCGCCGAGAACCACCGAGGTGACCGCCGGGTGCCGCAGGGGGTGGGCGATGGCGGCCTCCGGGAGGCTGCTGCCGTGCCGCTCGCAGACGTCCGCGATCGCGGCGGCCCGGCCGAGCACTTCACGGGAGGCCGGCCGGTAGTCGTAGGTGGCGTGCATCGGCGGGCGGGGGGGCGCGAGCAGCCCGGAGTTGTACACCGCGGCGGCGACGACGCCGACACCCCTCTCCAGGGCGAGCGGGAGCAGCTCGTCCGCGGCGGAGTGGTCGAGCAGGGTGTGGCGGCCGGCCACCATGACGATGTCCACGTCGCAGCGGCGGACGAACTCGGTGAGCATGCCGGTCCGGTTCATTCCGGCGCCCACGGCCTTCACCACCCCCTGGTCGCGCAGTTCGACGAGGGTGTCGATGCCCGTCGTGGACGCCTCCTGCCAGTGGTCGTCGGGGTCGTGGAGATAGACGATGTCGACGTGGTCCAGGCCGAGACGTTCCAGACTGCCCTCAAGGGACCGCAGGATCCCGTCCCGGCTGAAGTCCCAGCTGCGGCGGGACGCCGCGGGCACCACGAATCCGCCGTCGTCCCCGAGGTGCGCCGTCTGCGGACTCGGCACCAGCAGCCGGCCCACTTTGGTGGACATGGTGTACTGGGACCGGGGATGCCCCGAGAGGGCCGCGCCGAGGCGGCGCTCGGACAGCCCGAGCCCGTAGTGCGGGGCTGTGTCGAAGTAGCGGACGCCGCTTCGCCAGGCCGCGTCGACGGCGCCCGAGGCGTCCTCGTCGCTCGTGACCCGTCCGAGGTTGCCCAACTGAGCCGCACCGAAGCCGAGTTCTGTCAGGGCCGGGGTGCGGGGGGTGGTTCGAGTACGCATGCGCCTCACCGGACCCTGGTACGTGCGGAGGCCGCGAGGTCCTCCGGGTGGGCGAACGGACGGCCCGACGCGAAGCGCTCCACCTCGTCGACGACGGCGTCTCCGATGCGGTGCAGCTCACCGCCCATGGAGCCGGCCAGGTGCGGGGTGAGCACGACGTTGTCCAGCGACCACAGGCTGCTGTCGGCGGGGAGCGGTTCCGGGTCGGTGACGTCCAGCACGGCGTCGATCCGGCCGCTGCGGAGCTCCGCGGTCAGGGCGTCCTGGTCGACGACGGCTCCACGGGCGGTGTTCACCAACGTCGCCCCGTCGCGCATGAGGGCGAGCAGGCCCGCGTCGATCTGCCCCCGCGTCCGCGGCGTCAGCGGCTGGTGCAGGGATACCACGTGACTGCTTCTCATGAGTTCGTCGAGCGCCACCGGCCGTGCGCCGAGGGCGACGGCCTCCTCCGTGGTGAGAGTGGGGTCGTACAGGAGCACGTCGACATCGAAGGAGCGGAGCAGGGCGAGGACCGCGCGGCCCACGGTGGAGGCGCCGACGATGCCCACCGTCTGCCGGTAGTTGCCGGGCACGGAGTGTGTGGCCGGATGTCCCGGAACGCTCCTGGACCGCCGGTACGCCCGCGCGGCGGGCAGGGCCCGCTTGCCGGCCAGCAGGATCATGGCGAGTGTGTACTCGGCCACCGGGACGGAGTTGGCGGCCCGGGCGTTGGCGGCGACCACCCCGCGGGCGGCGAAGGACTGGGGGTCCTCCAGGCAGGTCGCGGCGACACCGCCCGCGTAGACCACGGCCCGCAGCCGGGAGACGTACGGGAGGTGGGCGGCGCGGACGACGGGTGCGTTCCAGCCCGCGACGAGGACGTCCGCCCCGGCCAGGATCTCCCGTGAGCGGGCGGATTCCAGCTCGGTGAGGACGAGGCCGGTGTCGATGTCGGCGGCCCGGCGGAGGCGGGCGAAGGCATCCTCGTCGAAGAGGGAGCCGGGCAGACCCGGTGGGTTCATCGCGAGGACGGCGCGGGGGCGTCTCACGGGGCCATCCCCTTCCGGGCGCGCCCGGCGGTACGCGGGTGCCCGGCGGCGCCGTCGGTGGACCGGCCGTCGTGTCCGGACTCGGCCACGAGGCGCAGGCCGGCTTTGCGCGGCCGGACGTGGGGTCCGGTCGGCTGGGCCCAGCCGGCCGTCTCCTCGAGACGCGCGATCGCGGCCTCGTCGACGGTGATGCCGAGCCCCACGGAGTCACCGAGGACGATGCCGCCGTCGGCGATCTCCTGGTCCACGGTGAGTCCCACCGGGGCCGAGGTGTCCTGCACTTCGGTGACCAGGTGGTTGGGGGTCGCGGCGGCGGCGTGGGCGAGCGGGTTGGTTTCGTATCCGACCGGGCTGACGGGCAGGTCCTGGCCGTGGGCGAGGGTGGCGACCCGGAGGAAGTGGGTGATGCCCCAGACGCTGCCGGTCTGCACCACCTGCACGGCGTCCCCGGCCAGCAGGGGCCGGAACTGCTCCAGCCCGGTCAGGTTCTCGCCGGTGGCGACGGCGGTGCGTGCGGCTCGCCCCACGGCCCGGTTGCCTGCCACGTCCCACCGGCGGACCGGTTCCTCGATCCAGGTGAGATCGACGCGCTCCTCGATGCGGGCCAGCAGCCGCACCGCCTGGTGTCTGCCCCAGGTCTCGTTGACGTCGAGCATCAGGGCGGGGGAGCGGGTGGTGGCTCGCAGGACGTCCGCCACCGCGTTGAGCCGCGTGATGTCGCGGTCGGTGTCGAGCCCGCCCTTGATCTTGGCTCCGGTGAAGCCGCGTTCGGCCCAGTCGGTGTACAGCGCGACGAGTTGCTCGTCGTCCAGGGCGATGTCCAGGCCGGAGGCGTAGCCGGGAACGAAGCGGTCGGCGGCGCCGAGTGTGCGCCACAGTGGTTCGCCCGCCATCTTCGCCTTGAGGTCCCACAGCGCCATGTCGAAGGCGCCGATGGTGCCGAACACGGACCCACCGTGTCCGGCCTTGAACGTGTGGGCCAGCATCCGGTCGTAGAGGGCGGTGACGGCCCGGGGGTCCTGACCTTCGATGGCGGGGAAGATCCGATGGGCCTCGGTGTGGGCCCCCAGGCCCACACCGGTGAGACCGTCGTCGGTTTCGACCAGGACGACCGGGACTTCGGTGACCCCGCTTGCGACGAAGCCGTTCGCGTCCCCGACGGGGCGGCCCCAGTTGTGCGCGGTCCGCAGGGACCGGTATCCGGTGATCTTCATCTGCTCCCCCTCTGAATGCTCGTTAGCAGCCCCTGGACGGAGACGCGGGAGGCCTCCGAGGGGGCTGGTGCGTCCCTGGACCGGTGACCTGTGGTCCGGGAAGGCCGGGCGCGGGCCGCGGGGGATGGTGCCGGGGCACGCGGCTCGCGCTCGACGACCGCGCCGGTCGCTGATGGTTCGGGGGCGTTTTCTCTTGGCGCGGGCCATGGCGTCGCACCGTCGAGGGGGAGGCCCCGTGCCACCCCTTCAACACTCGTAACGTATCATACAAGTGACGACCTGAAAGCTATGCGGTAACGCCCAACTCGCCTGTGCTGCACGGGTGGTGGACGACAAAAGGGCATGTCGGGGCACATGTCGTGCCCGATGAGCCCGGATCCGACCCAGTGGGTCCGTCGCCCGCCCCAAGGGGCGAGCCTGCACGCGCGGGCCGGTCGTACACGGTCCGTCCCGCCTTCCGTCCGCCGGTGCGGCCGCGTCCGGCGGCGCCCCGCCCACGCCCATGGGCCCGGTTCCGCGCTCGGCCCCGCGCCGTACGGGCCGACGGGCCGGAGCATTCCCGGGGCGGCCCGGCCGTCAGCCCGAGGTGGCCGGGCCTGTCGGGCCGGCGAGGTAGCCGTCCACCTCGCCCGCGGCGTGGGCGGCGAACATCGGCCCGGCGAGCTCCGGATCCCCGGAGCGCAGGACCTCCAGCAGCTCCGCGTGGTGCTCGGCCAGCGCCCCCCAGCTGCCGTCGTAGCGGGGGTCGCCCAGCACGTGGAGATCCCAGAGGCTCGACTCGATCACGCGCCACAACCGCAGCAGCGCGTCGTTGCCGGCGGCCGCGCAGACATGCCGGTGGAACGACATGTCGGCGCCGCGGAACGCCGCGATGTCGCCCTCGTCCACGGCGAGGCGCAGCCGTGCCACATCGTCCGTCAGCAGCCGTGTGTGCTCGGCGTCCAGGCGGCCGGCCGTGCGACGGGCCACGTACTCCTCGAACATGACCCGGATGTCCCGCACGTCCTGGGCCTGCTGCTCGGGGATCCGCGCCACGCGCGTGCCGCGGTGCGGCTGGGAGGTCACCAGGCCCTCGTGCGCCAGACGCTTGATCGCCTCGCGCGGCGGTGCCTGACCCGTGCCCACCCGGCGGGCGATGTCCGCCTCCACGAGGCGCTGCCCCGGAGCGAGTTCACCGCTGACGATCCAGTCGCGCAGCAGCGCGTACACGTGCTCCGAGGGCGGCCGGTGCGAGAGGCGTGCCGGGGACGGGACCGCTCCCGCCGCGCCTCGGCCGCCCCCTCGGCGGCGCCCGCCCCTCGGCGGCCGCACCCCCTCGGGCAGTGCGGCGGCCTGCTCGCGCCGGATGCGCGCCACGGTGGACTGCGACAGGCCCAGGGCGTCCGACAGCGTGCGGGTGGACGGCACCGGAGTGCCGTCGCCGGACTGCGCGAGCACCTCCGCGATGCGCGCCTCCGCCTCCCGTCTGGTGACGCTGCGCGGTCGGCCCGAGCGGGGAGCGTCCCGCAGTCCGGCCACGCCCCGGCGGACGTAGCGGTCCCGCCACTTGGCCACCGTGGCGGGACTGACCTGGAACCGCTGGGCCACCTCGGCGTTGGTCAGCCCTTCGGCCAGGGCCAGGACGATGCTGCTGCGCAGACGCACGGCCCCCGGCAGCTGACGCGAGTAGTCGGACAGTGCGGCCCGGTCCTCCTCGCTGAGCTGGGGAAACACCTGCGGATCTGAAAAAGTCATGGCTTTGCCACTCCAGGGTTGGGCGAATTTATGACTCGGAGGGCCACCAGAATGACGTCCCGCACACATCAACTTATTGTTCGCTCCGGCGTATTGACGGCGACCGGGCGCGAACATCTTACTTATCGTGCTCGGTCAGTGACCCACCAGATCGTGCTCCGCGAAGCCCCCCGAGGAGGAAACGCTGCGTGAACGAAGGACCGGAGGGACAGGGTCCGGAAGAACCGGCGCCGTGTCTCCCGTCCGCACCTGAACACCCTCCCCGGCCCGGCCCGGGACACCAGGAGCCCCCCGGGGACAACCGTCCCCGGTCATGACGGCCCGCGCGACGGCGCCCCCGTGCCCGCGCTTTCCCGGGCCGCACCCTTCCTGCGTCCTTCCGCGCACGTACGGCCCGGGCGGAGCGTTCCTGCTCCCCGGTGACCGGCGGGCGATGACAGACCGAACGTGAAGCCGCGATGACGTGCTCGGACGTCGTCATCGCGTGCAGGAGCACGCCCCGGTGCGGCGCGAACCCGTGCCCCGCCCGGCGGCCGCACGTCCACGGCCGAACGACAAAAGCCACACAACGCACGTGGCAAGGAGACCTCATGCCCCTCACCACCCTTGTACGAAACAGGTCAAGACTTCCCCTGCTGCTGGCCGCCGGTGCCCTGCTGGTCACCGGAGCGACACTGAACATCCCCGACGCGCAGGCGCAGGCGACCGGCTGCAAGGCCACCGACATCTTCGTCGCGCCCGACGGGAGCGACCGGGCCAAGGGCACCGAGGACAGCCCCTTCAAGACCATCGAAGGCGCCCGCGACCACATCCGTGACAAGGGCCTCAACCGCCCCGGGCGCATGCGGTGCGACATCAACGTCAATCTCCGCGCGGGCGACTATCCGGTCTCCACCACGATCGACTTCGACGACCGGGATTCGGGTGCGGACGGGCACCGGGTCGTCTACCGCTCCCACGACGGCGCAGGCAAGGCCCGTGTGATGGGCGCGGCCCCGGTCACCGGCTGGCAGGAGTACAAGGACGGCATCTACCGTGCGGATGTCGGCACGGACAAGCCCTTCTACACCCTCTTCGAGGACGGCAAGCGCGCCACCACGGCCCGCTACCCCAACCGCAAGTCCGACGACGAGTGGGCCCCCTACATGACCTCCGTGCTCTCCGAGCCGGAGAAGGAGGCCGTGCGCCAGTGGCTGTACTCCAGCCCCGGCGACTGGGACGCGAGCTGGAATCTCGACCAGGCATCGGCCGTCGTCTGGTCGGGCGGCAGCTGGAGCTGGTTCACCGACACCGTCCCGATCCGGGACTGGAACCCGGCGAAGAACCAGATGACCCTGAAGTACTGGACCCGCTACGCCCTGATGAACTCCCGCGGGGGCTCCCGGTACTTCCTGCAGAACTCGCTGGACTTCCTGGACCAGGCGGGCGAGTACTACATGGACTTCAAGGAGGGCCAGGTGTACTACAAGCCGCGGGGTGACATCAACGACGTCACCGTTCTGCGGCCCACCGTGAAGACGCTGTTCAACCTGGCCGGGCCCAGCCCGGACCGGCGCGTGCAGAACCTCTCCCTCGACGGCCTCTCGCTCCAGTACACCGACTTCGTCGACTGGTACCGCTACGGCTGGATCAGCGACGGCGACTCCGGCGAGGTGCACAAGTACCCGGAGTACGACCGGCAGATCGAGCTTCCCCGCAACCGCTTCGGCGCCGTCACGGTGACCAACAGCAAGGACGTCACCCTGTCCCGGCTGCACATCTCCGACACCGGTTACCACGCGGTGTACGCGCTCTTCGCCAACGACGGACTGACGGTCAGGGACAGCCTGCTGGAGAACATAGGCGGCGACGGCATCAAGGTCGAGGGCCCGTACCCGGGCGAGGGCAACACCTCCAACGGACACCTGCTGACCAACAACTACATCACCCACTACGGCGAACTGGTCCCCGGCGACGCGTCCGGCATCGAGCTCCAGAACACCGGTCACAACACCATCAGCCACAGCCACATCAAGCACAGCGCGCGCTACGGCGTGAGCCTCGAAGTGCGGCCCGAGGTCGCTCCCGCGGACGACTACGCCCGCGACAACACCTTCGAGTACCTGCGCATCGACCAGGCCGGCCTGGACAGCGGTGACATGGGCGCCTTCTACACCTACGGAGTCAGCAACGTCGAACCGCACACGATCGACAACCACGTCCGCCAGATGGTCATCGGTGATGTGATCCCGGACGGTTCCATGCCGGACAGCGGAACCCGCGGTGTCCACATGGACGCCGGCGGCTGCGGGTTCAGCTTCGAGGACATCGAGGTCGGCAAGACCACCGACCAGAGCTACCAGAGCTACCAGTGCAACGACGTGAAGAACGCCAACTGGGAAGACGGCTACGACGCCTCGAAGATGGAGTACGACAAGATCGGTGTCTCCGCCGACTTCCCGTACCCGCTGCCCGAGGGCGACACCCAGTGACCGGTCGCTGACCGGACACCCCGAGAGGTACGGGCCCGTCCGCGGGACCGGCGACGGCCCGACCCGGAGGGGCCCGTACCTCCGCACCCCCGGGGCGGGAGGCGCCCGCGTCCCCGCCCCGCGACCGGCACGTCACCTGCCCGCCCCGCACCACACATCTGGAGGCACCCCATGTCCGAGTTGTCCCGGCGCAACGTCCTGGCCGTTGCCGGAGCATCCGCGGCGTCGATGGCTCTGAGCGCCGGAAACGCACAGGCGGCCGGAGCGGCCGGTGCCACCGCACAGGCGGCCGGCGGCTCTGCGCACGGTCCCAACCCCATGCGCCTGTGGTACCGGTCCCCGGCGGCGGAATGGCTGGAGGCACTGCCGGTCGGCAACGGCCGGATCGGCGCCATGGTCTTCGGCGGCACCGACACCGAGCGGCTCCAGTTGAACGAGGACAGCCTGTGGGCCGGCGGCCCCCACGACTACGTCCGCCCCGGTGCCGGAACACACCTGGACGAGATCCGCCGCCTGGTGGTGGAGGAGAAGTGGAACCAGGCGCAGCGGCTCATCGACACCTCCTTCATCGGCAGCCCCTCCGAGCAGGTCGCCTACCAGGTGCTCGGTGACCTCGAACTCGCCTTCGCCGGTACGGGCGAGGCGACCGACTACGAACGCGAGCTGGACCTGGAGACCGCGGTCGCGCGCACCGCCTACACGCGCTCCGGAGTCCGCCACGTGCGGGAGGTCTTCGCCAGCAGCCCCGACCAGGTCATCGTCGTACGGATGACCGCCGACACGCCGGGGGCCATCGGGTTCACCGCCCGTTTCACCACTCCCCAGCGGGCGACCGGCTCCACCGTGGACGCGCGCACCGTCGCGCTCGACGGCGTCAGTGGCGACTGGTACGGCCTGCCCGGGTCCGTCCACTTCCGCGCGCTCGCCCATGCGCGGACCGAGGGCGGCCGCGTCTCCACCGCCGACGGCGTGCTGACCATCGAGGACGCCGACAGCGTGACCCTGCTGATCTCCATGGCGACCAGTTACCGCAACTACCTGGACGCCGGAGCCGATCCCAAGGACCGGGCCCGCCGGCACCTCGCCCCGGCGGCCGCCCGCCCGTACCAGCAGCTGCGCAGCCGGCACGTGGCCGACTACCGACAGCTGTTCTCCCGGGTCGCGATCGACCTGGGCCCCTCGGAGCGGACCGCTCTGCCCACCGATCAGCGCATCCCGCTCTTCTCGGACGGCAAGGACCCGCAGTTCGCCGCCCTGTACTTCCAGTACGGGCGCTACCTGCTGGCCTCCTGCTCCCGGACACCGGGCCAGCCCGCCAACCTCCAGGGCCTGTGGAACGACAGCCTCAACCCGGCCTGGGAGTCCAAGTACACCGTCAACATCAACTTCGAGATGAACTACTGGCCGGCCGGACCCGCCAACCTGGCGGAGTGCTGGGACCCAGCCGTACAGATGGTCCACGAACTGGCCGAGTCCGGAACCCGTACCGCCAAGGCGATGTACGACGCACCCGGCTGGGTGCTGCACCACAACACCGACGGCTGGCGGGGGACCGCGCCCGTGGACGCCGCACAGTACGGCATGTGGCCGACCGGTGGCGCATGGCTCAGCCTGATGCTCTGGGACCACTACCGCTTCACGGGTGACAAGGGCGAGCTGAGCCGCAACTACGCGGTGATGAAGGGCGCGGTCGAGTTCTTCGTCAACACGCTCGTCGTGGATGCGAAGACCGGCTGGCTCGTCACCAACCCCTCGCAGTCCCCCGAGGTCACCCATCACCAGGACGAGGGCGAGAGCGTCAGTATCTGCGCCGGACCCACCATCGACATGCAGATCCTGCGGGACCTGTTCGACGCCTACCGGAAGGCCGCCCGGGAACTGGGCCGGGACGCCGGACTCGTCGAGCGGGTCAGTGAGATCCGCGACCGGCTCGCGCCCACGCGGGTCGGATACCTCGGCCAGATCCAGGAGTGGCTGGAAGACTGGGAGGAGGCCGCGCTGGTCCGCAGCCGTCATGTGTCCCACCTGTACGGCGTCTTCCCGAGCGCGCAGATCAATCCGCGCACGACCCCCGAACTCGCCGCCGCCGCGGTGAAGAGCCTGGAACTGCGCGGAACGGCCGGCCAGGGATGGTCCCTCGCCTGGAAGATCAACATGTGGGCCAGGCTCCTGGACCCGGCCCAGGCCTACAAGCACCTGGCGGACCTGCTCACCCCCGCACGCACCGCCCCCAATCTCTTCGACCTGCACCCGCCGTTCCAGATAGACGGCAATTTCGGCGGGATCTCCGGTATCACGGAGATGCTGCTGCAGAGCCACGCCGACGAGATCGCCCTGCTGCCGGCGCTGCCCGATTCCTGGCCCACCGGCTCCTTCCGCGGACTGCGGGCCAGGGGCGGATTCGAGGTCGACCTCGCATGGACGGCGGACGGGATCACGCACGCCGAGGTGCGCTCGCTGCTCGGCAACCCGGTGCGTGTGCGGACCCCGCACCCGGTGGAGGTCGAGGGTGCCGATGCCGGCCGGCCCGAGGAGTGTGTGGTGTCCTTCGACACCCGCCGCGGCGGACGGTATCTGCTGACCTCCAGCTCCACGGGGCGCTGACGCGGGGGAGCGGCGCGACGACGGGCTGCGCCGTGGTTCCCGACCCCCGGTGGTCGGGAACCGCGGCGGCAGCCCGTGGGTTCGAACGCCGCGACCCGCCGGGTCACTTGAGGATTTCCCGCGCCACTTCGACATCGGTGATCAGGATGTTGGCCCATCTGCCGAGCATCGCACCGCGGATCGCGGCAGCCTTGTCCATGCCTCCGGCAACCGCGATCCTGCGTTCCACCGCCCGCAGCCGCTCGGGTTCGATGCCGATGAGGCGGTCGTTGAAGCGCGCGTCGACGGCGTGCCCGTCGGCGTCGAAGTACCGGGCGCACACGTCACCGACTGCCCCCAGTTCTCTGAGGTTCCGCTGGTCCTCGGGGGTGATCGCGTTGCCGGAGCGGCGCAGGAGCGGCGACGGGTCGAGGCTGCCGACCCCGAGCAGGGCCAGCGTGAGCCGGGACCACGCCTGCATGGTCTCGGCCATCGCCGGTTCCTTCGAGAGCAGATCACGCAGCTGCGGGCTGCCGACCAGTGCGGCAGACGGAGCGAACACCGGCTGGGCACCTGTCAGTTCGGCCAGGCGGCTCGTCAGGCGTGTGGCGTGCAACTGTACTTCCGGGCTGCCGGAGCCGCCGATGAGCTGGACGACCTCGTGGGCGACGGACGACGTCCTGGCCCGCATGATCTTCACGGCCTCCAGGAGCGTCGCGCTCCAGGAGGAGACCCCGATGGTGTCGCCCCCCTTGAGGGTGGCGTCGAGGTAGGTGGCGGTCGCGGCGGCGAGGGCCGGGATCACGTCCGTGCCCGGGCCCTCCACCTCGACCACGACGGCGTCCCGGAGCGTGAAGCGCTCGACCAGGGCCTCCTCGAGCTCGGCGTGGATGCCGTCGGGGGAGACGACCACCGTGCGCACCACACCACGCTCGACCGCTTCCTTGAGGAGCCGGGAGACACGGGGCTGCGACATGCTCAGCTGCGCCGCGATCTCGGGCTGCCGTACACCGCGCTCGTGGTACATACGGGCCACCTTGACCAGCAGCCGCACATGGTCGGGTCCGGGATCCGACGATCCTGCCGCCATGGTGCCTCTCTTCTCCAGGTCCGAACGTGTCCGTCGCGGTCAATGTATCGCCGGGTGAGTGCCCCGGTGAGCAGACCCCTGCCGCGTGACTCGCCGGCACGCGGGCCGGCCCGCCGACGGCGCCGCGTGCCCCGGTGTCCGCAACGGCCCCGAAGTGCTGGCGGAGCGGGGGGCATACGCCCGAGAATGATCCGGCCCATAGTCAAGAGGGCGCCAGGTCAAGGGGGTTGGTATGCGGGGGGCTCTGATCGGGGGGCGGTACCGGCTGGGTGAGCCGCTCGGCTCCGGAGGCATGGGCACGGTATGGCGGGCCACGGACACCTACCGCCAGCGCCGTGTCGCGGTGAAGACGGTGACGGGTCTGGCCGAGGGTGTGACCTCGGATTCGGCCAGCCGGTTCCGGCGCGAGATCCAGGTCGCCTCCCTGCTGCGCAACCCGCACATCGTGGAGATGCACGACGCCGGTGAGGCGGTCGTGGACGGGCGCCCGGTGCTCTATCTGGTGATGGAGGAGATCCCGGGGGAGCCGTTGAGCCGGGTGCTCGCCGTACGAAGACCCTCGCTGGCCGAGGTTGCCCGGTGGGGCGGCGAGATCTGCGAGGCGCTCGCGGCCATGCACGGGGCGGGCATCGTGCACCGGGACCTGAAGCCGGCGAACGTGATGATCGGCCCCGACGGGCATGTCACCGTGCTGGACTTCGGCATCGCCCGGCTCGACGCCACCGGCATCGACCTGACGACACTCACCCGCACCGGCCACGTCCTCGGCACCGTCGCCTTCATGTCCCCGGAGCAGGCGGGCGGTGGGGGCGACGTCGACGCACGCAGCGATCTCTACTCCCTGGGCTGCCTCCTGTATGCCACGCTCACCGGCCGGCCGCCGTTCCCCGACGGGCCCTGGCAGTTCATTCTGCGGCAGCACATGGACGAGGTGCCCGCCGCGCCGGGGCTGCGCCGGGACGGGCTTCCGTCCGCGTGGGACACCTTGGTGCTGGAACTCCTCGCCAAGCGGCCGGAGTACCGGCCGCGAAGCGCGGTGGCGGTACGGGAGCGGCTCGCGGCCCTTCCGCTGCCGCGCCCCGCCCCGCCCGAGCCGGTCCCGCCCGAGCGCACCGTGCCCGAGGGGGCGTCCGTGACGGCCGGCGCTCCCGGTGCCACCGCCGGTCCCGGCGTCGTCGGCCCCGACGAGGTGATGACGGAACGCATGACGCCCGACGGGCCGGCGCCGGGCACGGAGGGCGGAACGGGCACGGGTTCGCCGGGCAGCGTGTCCTCTGACGCGGTGCCGTCGGCCCTGAGGGCCGCAGACACCGGGACGCGTGACGCGACGGGCGGGACCGGCCGCGGTGGAGCGGCGGCCGCGAATCATCCGCCCACCCGGCTCCCGCCCGAAACCCTGGCACCGACCCGCCTGCTGTCGGGAGACGTGATCTCCCGGGGCCTGACCTGGGGGCGGCTCCTCGCCTTCCTCGCCGGTGTGGTGGTGCTGCTCGTCGGGCTGGTGGCGATCGTCCTGATCGTCTCGGGACGCGGAGCCGGCCAGGCTGTGAGCACCTCGGGTCTGATCGTGGTGGGCGGCTTCGGCGCCTTCGTCGCGCTCGGTGTCCTGTCCGGCGTGCACGGCATGTACGTCGAGGTGTGGCGGCCCCGACGGCTGGAGCGGCGGTTCCGTGTGTGGTCGTGGGCGGACGAGCGGCACGAAGCGTTCCGGGTCGTCGACCGGGCGATGCGGCGGGGCAGGTGGATCGAGGTCTGCTTCGCGCCCGAGGACGGGGGATACCTCTTCCTGGTCGTCGTCCCGACCCGGTTCGTCGAGAGCGGCTTGGTCGGAACGACGCGGTCGGGGGAGGAGCTCCTGCTTCCCGATGCCCAGCTGGTCACGGTCAAGGCCGTCCGGGAGGCCGCCTGACGGCGCTCCCTCACGACCTCTCGGTCCTCACCCACCGGGCGGGCGGATCGACCCGAGATCGCGGGCAGCGCCGAGCCTGCGTCGCCACCGGGCCCGGGCGGCGTCACGCCGCGCACGGTCCCATGCGGGCCGGCTGATCCGCAGGCGGCTGTCGGCCCGTTCCGACAGTTCGTCGAGCGTCCACAGACCCAGGCCGAGCCCGGCGAGATGGGCCGCTCCCGCGGCGGACATCTCATGGTGCGCGGTGCGGGCCACGGTCACCCCCGAGACGTCGGCCTGGAGCTGCATGAGGGCATCGCTGCGACTGAGCCCGCCGTCGGCCACCACGTACCGTGCCGCAGGGAGGGCGGCGAGTACGTCCCCGACCTGGAAGGCGACCGACTCCAGTGCCGCGCATGCCAGTTGAGCGCGGCCGGTCCCGAGATCGAACCCGGCCAGCACGGGCACCGCCCGGGAGTCCCACCAGGGAGCGCCGATTCCGCCGAAGGCCGGGACCAGCGTCATGTCACCCGCGTCGGCGCCGGCCGCGAGCCGGATCAGTTCGTCGGGGGAGGCGCCGAGAAGATCCGCGAGCCAGGTGACGGTGCGCCCGGTGGAGCGGATGTTGGCCTCATGGGCGTAGACCGTGCGGCCGGTGGACCAGGCGATGGTGGTGCACAGGTTCTCGGCCGCCCGGGGTTCGTCCGTGACGGTCATGACGGAGGAGCCGGTGCCGTACGTGGCCTTCACGATGCCGGGACGCCATCCCCCGTGTGCGAACAGCGCGGCGTGCGAGTCGCCCATCACCGCGAGCACGGGGGTACCGTCCGGCAGCGGATCCAGCCCTCGTACCGTTCCGAACGGGCCGGTGGAAGGCACGACCCGGGCCAGCGCCCGGCGCGGAATGCCGAACAGGCCGAGCAGTTCGTCGTCCCACTCGCCGGTGGCGAGGCTGAACAGCTGGGTCCTGGAGGCGTTGCCGATCTCGGTGACAGGCTCTCCCGTGAGTGCCTGCAGGAGGTACGCGTCCACGGTGCCCAGCCGCAGCCCACGGGTGCGGCCGGGGTCGTACTCGTCGAGCAGCGCAGCCATCTTCAGAGCCGAGAACATGGGGTCGAGGGGGAGCCCGGTACGCCGCCGGATGTCGTCGCCGTGACCCTCGTGGCCGAGGCGGGCCGCCAGCTCAACGCCCCGCTGGTCCTGCCAGCTGACCAGCGGGGCCACGGGCTCTCCCGTCGCCGCGTCCCAGAGGACGACCGACTCGCGCTGCGTGCTGAGTGCGATTCCGGCCACGCTGCGCGGATCGGCGTCCCGCAGGCAGTCTGCGACGGCGGCCCGCACACTCTCCAGGATCGCCCCGGCGTCCTGTTCCACGCGGCCGGGGCCGGGGTGCGACTGTGTCAGCGGGATCACGGCCCGGGCGACGACATCTCCGGCCGCGTCGAGGAGCAGGGCTTTGGTGGAACCGGTGCCCTGGTCGACAGCGAGCAGACGCGGTTTCATCGGGCCCGTCCCAGGGCCGATCGCGCGGCGCCGGCGATCCCCTCGGCGTTGAGGCCGAAGTGGTCGAGCAGGAACGACGCACTGCCGGTCGGCGCGAAGCCCGGAACACCCAGCATCCTCACGGGTACGGGATGGTGTTCGGCCGTCACTTTCGTGACCGCGGCGCCGAGCCCGCCGGAGAGCAGTCCTTCCTCCGCGGTGACGATGGCCCCGGTCTCCCGCGCGGCGGCGACCACGGCGGCCTCGTCGAGCGGTTCGACGGACGCCATGTTGAGAACGCGGGCCGACACGCCCTCCGCGCCGAGGACGCGGGCGGCCTCCAGCGCACGCGAGACCATGGTGCCGACGGCGATCAGAGTGACGTCCCCGCCCTCGGCGAGGCGCGTGGCCCGACCGGTGTCGAACCCCGTGCCCTCCGGCATGACGGCGGGCACCTTGAACCGGGGGACGCGGATGTAGACGGGTCTGCCCGACGCGGCGGCGTAGCGCACCGCGCCACGGGTCTCGGACGGATCGGCCGGAACGATGATCTCCAGGCCGGAGACCGCGCGCATCCACGACAGATCCTCGATCGAGTGATGGGTGGGGCCCAGTTCGCCGTACGCCATGCCCGGGCTCTGGCCGCACAGGACGACATGCCGTCGGGTGTAGGCGATGTCCGCCTTGATCTGTTCCAGCGCGCGACCGGTGAGAAACGGCGCGGCGGCGGACACGAACGGGACGAATCCCGCATTGGCGAGCCCCGCGGCGACACCGACCATGTCCTGCTCGGCGATGCCGACATTGATCAGCCGGGTCGGGAACTCCTCCCGGAACCGTACGAGGTTGCTGGAGCCGACCGAGTCGTTGCACACCGCCACGATCCGCTCGTCCGCATGCGCCAGGGCGGTCAGCTCGGCGGCGAAGTCCACGCGGCAGTCGTACAGCACCTTCTCCCGCGCCAGGCTGTTCACCGGCCCAACTCCGCGAGTCCGAGGCGTACCTGTTCGTCGGTGGGTACTTTGTGGTGCCACTCGACCCGGTCCTCCATGAACGAGACGCCCTTGCCCTTCACTGTCTGCGCGATGACCGCGACGGGGCGCCCCGTGGTCGACGGTGCGTACGCCTCCTTGATCGCCCGGTGGTCGTGACCGTCGATGACGCGGACCTCCCACCCGAAGCTCTCCCACTTCGCGCCGAGGGGTTCCAGGGCCGAGGTGTCCTCCGTGCGGGCCCCCTGCTGGAGCCTGTTCCGGTCCACCACGGCGGTGAGGTTCGCGAGGCCGTAGTGGGCGGCCGTCATGGCTGCCTCCCAGTTGCTGCCTTCCTGCATCTCGCCGTCGCCGAGGACGACGACGGTTCGCCAGCTCTCCCCCCGCAGGAGCGAACCGAGCGCGATGCCGGTGGCGATGGGGAATCCATGACCGAGCGGACCGGTGTTGGTCTCCACTCCGGGCACCTTGAGCCGGGCGGGGTGGCCGTTCAGCGGCGACAGCGGTGCCATGAACTCGCGCAGCCGGGCCCGTGGGAAGAACCCGCAGGAGGCGAGCGTCGAGTACAGGGCCGCGGCGCAGTGTCCCTTGCTGAGCACGAACCGGTCGCGCTGCGGGTGGTCCGGCTCGTCCGGGTGCATGCGCAGGGTCCCCCACAGAGCGGTGACCAGCAGATCGGTGACGGAGAGGTCGCCGCCGACATGCCCCATCCCCGCCGCCTGGATCGTGGTCAGGACATCGCGTCGTACGGAGGCGGAGAGTCGGGCGAGTTCGGCGGCTGCCTCGGTGGGCGAGGCGGCGCGCAGGCGCGCGCCGGTCCGGTGGTACGCCCGGGCCGCGGGCGCGTCGACGGCGAGCGGGGCGGTGGCGGTCACGCGGGCTCGCTCTCCGACTCGGCGAGGGCACGGAACAGTGCCCGCTTCGCGATGCGCTGGGCACCGAGCGCGTCCTGCGAGGCCTGAGCGGCGGCCAACGCGTCGCGGTCGAGGTAGCCGAGGGCGCGGTGGAAGGCGCGCATCGTGCGGATGCCGGCGCGCGCGGCCTCGACGGGGTCCTCGCGGAAAGGGAACTGGTCCAGTTGCCACACCCCTTCCCACCCGGCGTCGTGCAGGGCGAAGAAGAACTCGAACGTCTCGAGGAGGTGGACGGATCCGACGACCATGTCGTCGTCCCAGCCGCGGAAGTTGTCGTTGACGTCGATGGCGAAGAGCTTCGAGCGGGCGATCGCCATCCGGGCGGCCTCCGCGGGGGTCTCGCCCCCGTACAGGGAGTGCCCGAAGTCGAGCAGCACCCCCACGTTGTCCACTCCCATGTCCTCGATGGCGAGAAGGGTCCGCGCGACGGAGGAGAAGACCATCCGGTTGCGGGGCTCACGCGGCTTGTACTCGATGGCGAAGTTCAGGTCGGGGAAGGCCTGGGCGAGTTCGCGCAGCGCACCCACCGACTTGGCCCACAGGTCCGTGTAGTCGGCCTGGAAGGGGTAGTCGTACCCGTCCTGCCCCGGCCAGATCTTCACGTACTCGACACCGAGCTCGCGCCCCACCTCGGCGGAGGCGGCGACCAGGTCGATGGCCTGGCGGCGCACGGCCGGGTCGGGGTTGGTGAAGCCGCCCCTGGCGAACCTGCCGGTGTAGAACTCGGGGGTCACGGCGATGGCCCGCAGCTTCTGTTCGGCCAGTGCGTCCCGTACCTCGGCGGTGCTGATGTCACCCGGCGGGAAGGGCCAGTTGAGGTCCAGCACGGACAGGTCGCCGACGGCGCCGGCCAGCGCGATGGCGTCCAGGACCGTGCGGGGTTCGCCGTATCCGTCGGTGGCGTACCGGTCGACGTAGGTGGCGAAGTGCCAGACGCCGGCGCCGTAGACCGGTTCACCCGGACTCGGTGAGTGAATATCTATGCGTGGGTGAGTGGACATGCACATCAACGTACGAATGTGCGTCGAGTGCGTCAACCCCCCGTGCAGCGACAGCTGTTGGTCGCTGATCGGCAGGTCCGGGGGAGCCTCCACGGGTTACGGCGCGCCGTCCTGGAGGCGGCCGTTGACCATGACGTGCCGCATGGTCAGGTCGTTCACGGACTGGAGGAGGATGTCCTGTGCGGCGGCGTCGAAGGTCAGGCGCTCACGGCGGCCCGGACGGCGGCGGTGCAGTCGGTGGCGCCGTCGCCGACCGCACCGTGGTCGGTCACGGGGAACCAGGCGTCGGGGAAGCGGGGGCCGCCGCGGTCGGCGGCTGCCGCGCCGCCGGAGTGGGCCAGCGGGAGCGCGGCGGCGGCCAGGGCGCCGAAGCGGAGGAGTTGTCTGCGTACCGGATCACTCATGGGTGTCTCCTTCGGTGAGATGGGCAGGGGGCCGCGGTCGCTCCACCGCCCGCGAGAGGCGTCCGGCCACCGGCCGTCCGGTCGAGGCCGACGGCGCCGAGGCGCTCCGTTCCGGAGGGATGCCCGGTGCCCTTCGGTGCTGCCCGCGCGCCGGCTACCGGCCGGGAGGGGGGTTCAGGCGGAGGCAGGTCCCGGGTCCCCGGCGTACAGCGGCATCCAGACGCGCATCGCGCCGTCACCGCGGTTGTCCCACAGGTGGTAGGGCACTGCGGTGGCGGTGACCGGCCGTGCGGTGTCCGCCGCGGCCGGGCCGCCGAGCGTGCGGTAGGGGAGCCCCGCCTCATGGGCCCCCGACACGGCGAGAGCGGGGGCCCGGAGGGTGACCGCGGGGCCCAGACCGTCCAGATCGCCGTGCGCGACCTCCTCGAAGACCGTGTCCGGGAGGATCGCCAGGTCGTCCACCTCGACGCCGTCCTGCTGGTCCGCCTGCTCGAAGCAGTAGACCAGCGGGCCGCGCTCGACGGCGGCACAGCCGCGCACCGCGTCGACGCGCGGGTGCGGAAGCGTCAGCCGGGGGGTCATGTCGAGATGCAGTACCACGGTGTCCCCTGCCCGCCACTCACGCTCCACCACCGCGTACCCGTCCTGGTCCGGGGTGACCGCGACGTCCTTGTGGTCCGGGGTGTCCAGCCGGGTCCGGGCGGACCACGGCGGGACCCGCAGCGCCAGCGCCCACGATCCTTCGGGTGCCTCGGCGACGGTGATCGCGACCCGGCCCTGCCAGGGGTAGTCCGTCTCGACGCGCAGCGCGATCCGGCCGCCGGCGAAGGGGGCGGCCAGGGAGAGCGGCGCGTACTGGTGCAGATGCAGGGCCGGCACACCGGCGTGCTCGGAGACCGTCGCGGCGTAGTGTTCGAGGGAGGCGACCAGCCGGGTGACCGCCGGCGGACAGCAGGCGGAGAAGAACCACTCGTCGCGGCAGCGGGGATCGCCGACCGCCTCGGCGTGGTCGGACCGGCGCTGGAGCGGGTTGCCCTTGTAGTACGTCCGGCCGTCGGCCGAGCGCGCGGCGGCGAAGGCGTTGTAGAGGGTGCGCTCGATCAGGTCGGCGTACCGGGCCCGGCCGGTGGCCAGCAGCAGCCGCCAGCTCCACTGGATGCTCGCGGCCGACGCGCACGTCTCGTTGTACGAGAGGTCCGGCGGGAGTTCGTACCGTTCGCCGAACACCTCGCCGACCTGGCGGGAGCCGAGACCACCGGTCAGGGACGTCCGGGCGGCGACCATGTCCAGCCAGCGGCGCTCCGAGGCATCCAGGAGGGAGGCGTCGCCCGTCTCCGATGCGAGGTCGACGACCCCCGCCTCCAGATAGAGGCCCCGCACCGCGTGACCGGTGACCGTCGGCGCCTCGCGCACCGGCAGATGGTCCTGACGGTGCCTCGTGCCGTGCTTGTGCGCGCCGACCAGCCCGCGCCCGCGCCGCTCCACGAAGACGGAGGCCAGCGCGAGATGGCGTTCCTCACCCGTCGTCCGGTACAGCTCGACGAGCGCGGTCTCGATCTCGGGATGGCCGTCCAGTCCGGGCCCCTCGTCCTCCAGGAACACATCGGCGAGGTGGTCCGCGAACCGGCGCGCGACGTCGAGCAGCGCGGTGTCGCCGGTGGTGCGGTGGGCGGCCACCGCGGCCTGTATCAGATGGCCGGCGCAGTACATCTCGTGGCTGTCGACCAGCCGGGTGTAGCGCTGATCCGGCTGCTGCACGGCGTAGGCGGAGTCGAGATAACCGTCGTCCCGCTGGGCGCGGGCCAGCAGCCGGGTCGTGTCCGCGAGGAACCCGGCCAGATCGGGGTCGTCGGTCGACCCGAGTTCCCAGGCCGCCGTTTCGAGGACCTTGTACACGTCCGAGTCCATGTAGACGGGACCGCGGTGCTCCCCGACAGCCTCCCCCGCGGCGATCCGGAGATTGTCCAGATTGCCGGCGCGCTCCAGCCACTCCCGGGCGAGCGGCAGGCTGACGGCGCGGTTGACGTCGCGCCACCGGCGCCACGGTCCGCCGGTCAGCTCCGCTCGCTCCAGCGTGAGCGGACGGTGTGCGGTGCGCGCGTTGCTGGTGGGTACCGCAGGTCCCGACATGGTCTCCCCTAGATGGTGGGACGGGCGAGGAAGGCGATGGTCTGGTCACGCACCCGCAGGATGTGTGCCTCCAACAGGTCCCGGGCCGCCGACCGGTCGCCCCGTTCCAGCGCGTCGACCACGGCGCGGTGCTCCGAGACGGCACTGTTCAGCCTGGACGCGGTGATGGGGGCCTCCATTCCGGTACGGGTCACATGGATGCTGAGATGCAGGTCGTCGTGGAGCTCCAACAACCGCGGGAGTCCACCCAGTTCCACCATGGCGCGATGGAACCGGCCGTCGTTCTCCCGGAAGTCGATGTAGCGCGTGTGGTCCTCCACCGACTCCCGGGCCAGGACGTCTGCCTCGTCCACGAGTTCGCGCAGCCGGGCCGGCGGCTGCCGGTCGGTGCGCTCCCCGAAGAGGCGCAGGGCGTGCGATTCGAGCATCAGCCGCAGCTCGAAGAGTTCGTAGATGCTGGACAGCGAAGGAATGGCGACGGTGAAACCGGCGACGGGGTCGTAGGCGAGCAGGCCGCGCTCGTAGAGACGGCCCACCGCGCTGCGCACCGGGGTACGGCTCATCCCCAGCCTCCGGGCGAACTCCCGCACCGGAACCGGCTGGCCGGGAGCGGGGTGCTCCTTCGTCAGCCAGTCCACCAGCGCCTTGCGTGCCCGGTCCTCCAGGCTCTCCTCTGCCGTGACGGCTATCGACGACGTAGCCGGTTCGCGCAGGGTCGAATCCGCCTTCGGTGGGGTCATGCCGTCCTCCTGGCACTCCGTGACTGTGGTCCGGGCCACCGTACCGTTCGTCCCGCACGCCCGTGACGAATGGTATGCCACTGGTAGGCCAACTGTCCGCCGGTTGGGCGAGATCGGTCCGGCAGACATGTCGAAGGCCGCTGTCGGCGCGCACCCGGGGCGGTCTCCCACGGCGGCCGCGCACAGGGGGAGTGCTGCTATCCGGGATGCGACCGGACCGGACAGCCGGGGGACCCCGCGCCGCCGCGACCATCGGTTCCGAGGCGGATCCCGTCCGGACAGGTGCCGGACCATGGTGAAGCGGCCCGGTCGGTCCGGCTGGTCCGCCTTGTCCGCGTCGGTCCCCAGTCGTCGTGCGGGCCGTCGTTCCGGCGCTGCGCAAGGGGTGTTCACCCTGCGGGTCATGTGCTTCCATCGCTGGCATGCCATAGGTATGCCGGGATGAGGAGCCGCTCCCATGCAAACGAAATTACGTCAGCTCGTTGCCCTCGTACGACCGGTGCGCCGCGCCGGTTCCGTCCTCGCCGTCCTGCTCGCCTCGACGGCCGTGCCCCTGCCCGCGGTGGCCGGGGTCCTGCCCGACACCCCCGTAGCGTCGGCCGCAGTCGCCCCCAGCGGCACAACACACGCCGTCTGCGCCGACACACCCCTGCGCCTCACCTTCGACTCGGACGTCCGGGTCGGAACCGCGGGCCGCCTGACCGTGCACCGCCCCGACGGCAGCGCCGTCGACACCATCGACCTCGCCGACCCGGCCTCGTACCAGCGCCTCATCGGCGGGGCACGCTCCGACTACGGCGAACCGCATCGCTGGACCTACGAGCCGGTCGTCGTCGAGGGCCGCACCGCCACCGTCCTGCTGCACCGTCCCCTGGAACCGGGGAAGCAGTTCTACGTCACCGTGGACCCGGGCTTCTTCGAAGGGCACGCGGGTATCACCTCGCCCCGTACCTGGCGGTTCCGCACCGCTGCCCCGCCCCGCCCGGGAACCGCGGAGCTGCGCGTGGACGCAGACGGTGGCGGCGACTTCTGCACCGTGCAGGGCGCCGTCGACTTCGTCCCGGAGGGGAACGAACAGGAGACCACGATCGATGTGGCCCCCGGCACCTACCGGGAGATCGTCTACATCGGCCAGAGCCGGCCGCACCTGCGGGTGAACGGCTCCGGAGCAGGGCGCACCGTCGTCGCCTACCCCAACAACAGCGTGCTCAACGGCGACTCCGCCATGGCCGACGTGCCCCCGGAGCAGAGCTACTGCCCCCGGCGGGTACTGCCGCAACCGGACCGGTTCAACTGCTGGCGTGCCGCGTTCGGCGTGGACGCCGACGACTTCCGGCTGCGGAACATCACCGTGCACAACCTCACCCCCGACGGCGGCTCGCAGTCCGAGGCGTTCCGGGGCAACGGTGACCGCATCGTCCTGGACCGGGTGCGCATCCTCAGCCACCAGGACAGCCTCCGTCTCCAGGGGCGCGCGTACGTGACCGACTCGTACATCGAGGGAGACGTCGACTTCGTCTGGGGGACCGGCGGCGTGTTCATCCGTGACTCCGAACTCAAGGCGCTCGACCTCGGATACATCAGCCAGGTCCGCAACGCTCCCGACGGGCCGGGCGTGGTCTTCTCCGGCACCCGGCTCACCCGCGCGCCGGGCGTGGCCGACGGCAGCGTCCTGCTCAGCCGCATCGACAGCCGCTTCCCCGCCAGCCAGGCCGTCTTCATCGACACCGCCATGGACGCCCATGTGGCGCCCGTCGGCTGGGGCCTGACCGGATTCGACTGCACGACCGGTCAGCAACTGCGCTTCTGGGAATACGGCAGCACGGACCTGCGCGGGGCTCCGAAGGACACCTCGCAGCGACTGTCCTGCTCACGGCAACTGACCGAGGCCGAGGCGCTCACCTGGCGCGACCCGGCGACCCTGCTGGACGGCTGGGACCCGTCCGCCACGACCGGCCGCGGCCGGGGAAACTGAGGTGCCCACCATGCCGAACGTCAGCCGCAGAGCCCTCCTGGGGACGGTGGGCGCCGCCGCGACCACCGCCGCCCTCGGAACCGGCACCGCCCGGGCGCAGAGCGCCGCGCCCGCGGCCGGCCCCGCGCGCCCCCGCCCGGTGGCGCCCGTCAACCAAGAGGTGGCCGCCGCCCACAGCATCGACTACAAGGTCCTGCCCCAACAGGTCGTCGGGGTCGACGTCGAGCAGTTGATGACCGTGCACACCGAGGCGGACGTGGAACGGCTCCGCGCCCGACTCGTCGCTGAGGTCTGGAAGTCCGCCGACGGCCGGCTGCCCGACACGCTGCCCGAGGTCGAACAGGGCGTCGTCGTACCGGAACTGCCCGCCTTCACCGGGCTCCGGCGCGTCGACCGCCTCACCGTCACCCTGCCGTACGACCTGAAATCCATCGTCTACCTGCTGCTGCCGCGCCGCCCCGCCGCCCACGGGCGCTTCGCCCTCTACCACAACGGACATGGCGAGACGCCCGAGACCATGCACCGCACCGCACAGGCCCTGGTGGGCGCCGGATACGGCGTACTGCTGTGCGCCATGCCGCTCTACCACTGGAACCCCAAGCAACTGCGCAGCCCCACGGACCCGGACACCTTCGTGACCCCGGAGAACCACAACGACTTCAGCACCTGGGAGAGCGCGGAGTTCTCCACCCTCCGGTTCTTCCTGGAACCCCTCACGGTCGCCGTCAACCACGTCACCCGGACCTATCGGCCCCCCTCCCTCCAGATGATCGGCCTGTCCGGCGGCGGCTGGACCACGACGGTCTACCCGGCGCTCGACCCGCGCATCACCCGCAGCTACCCGACGGCCGGATCGCTGCCGTTCTTCCTGCGCTCCGCACCGCCCAAGCCGAGCCCGACCACGGGAGACTGGGAGCAGCGGCTCGACCGGCACCCGGTCTTCTACGGGATCAGCGACTTCCCCGACATCTACGCGCTGGCCTCCGTCGGGCGGCACCGCCGGCAGATGCAGATCCTCAACCGGTTCGACGCCTGCTGCTTCAACGGCGTCGGCCACCGCAGCTACGAACCGGTCGTGCGCCAACGCATCGAGGTGATCGGCAACGGCCACTGGGAGCTCCTGGAGGACGCCACACACGGCGAGCACACCATCAGTCCGCACGCCCTCGACGTCATTCTCTGGGACCTCGACGTGAACTGCTCCGACGAGCCCTGAACCGCCCCGCCCCCACGGCGCACCGGAACCGCACGTACGGCGCGCCGGACCACCTTCCACTCGCCGAGGAGAGCAACGTCATGACCCCACTGAACACCACCGCAGCCACGGGCAAGAAGAAGGGCGAAGCGATGGCCCGCCGCGCCTTCGTCGTCGGAGCCGGTGCGCTCCTGAGCACCGCGGCGCTGCGGGTGCCGACCGCACAGGCGTCGGAGAAGCTCGCCGCGGCGGCCGAGGCGGCAGGCGATGTCCTCGCCTTCCCCGGCGCCGAGGGCGGCGGCCGTTACGCCACCGGCGGCCGCGGCGGCTCGGTCTACGAGGTCACCACCCTCGCCGACTCCGGGCCCGGCTCGCTGCGCGACGCCGTGTCCGGCAGCGACCGCACCGTCGTCTTCCGCGTGTCCGGCAACATCGAACTCAAGGGCGGACTCGACATCACCGGGTCCAACCTCACCATCGCGGGCCAGACGGCCCCGGGCGACGGCATCTGCGTGGTCGGCAACGAGACCAAGGCCAACGGGGTCGAGAACATCATCATCCGGCACCTGCGCTTCCGCGGGACGGACATGCTCGGCACCGCGATCGACACCTTCGGGATGGAGAGCTGCCGCAACGTCATGATCGACCACTGCTCGTTCAGCTGGGCGGTGGACGAGTGCTGCTCCGTCTACGGCAACGAGAACCTCACACTCCAGTGGTGCATCATCGCGGAGGGGCTGTCGGTCTCCGTCCATCCGAAGGGCCGGCACGGCTACGGGGGGCTGTGGGGCGGCGACAACGTCACCTATCACCACAACCTGCTGATCCACCAGGGCGGCCGCAACCCGCGCTTCAGCTTCGTCGAGGACGTCCCCACGCGGACCGACCACCGCAACAACGTCATCTACAACTACGGCTACACCTCCTGCTACGGCGGCGAGTGGGCCGACGGGGTCAACATCGTCGGCAACTACTACAAGCCGGGCCCCAACACCCTGGCCGAGATCGCGCCCGTCATCATCTCGCCCGACCGCGGCGGGAGCTGGCACGTCGAAGGCAATGTCGTGGAGGGGCAGGCGGAGGTCACCGGCGACAACGGCCGGGGCGTCAAGTTCCCGCTCGGCGGCGTCACGTTGCGCGAGGAGCCCTTCGAGGTCCTGGACCCGATCCCGTCGCAGACCGCCAAAGAGGCGTACAAGGCGGTGCTCGACGGCGCAGGCGCCCTGCTGCCGCGCCGCGACGCGACCGACGCCCGTCTCGTCGCCGACGCGCGCAACGGGACCGGCCGCATGATCAATTCGCAGAAGGAGGTCGGCGGCGTTCCCCCGCTCGCCTCCGCCGATGCTCCGAAGGACTCCGACAAGGACGGGATCCCCGACGCCTGGGAGAAGCAGCACGGCCTGAAGGGCCAGGACGCCACCGACGGCAGCGCCATCGACCCGGCCACCGGCTACAGCAACCTGGAGCTGTACCTGAACTCCCTGACCCGTACCGGGGCCGCCAACCCGGTGGTGAGGCTGACCGCCCCGGCGATCGACGCGGTCCACACCTCGGACACCGGGGCCCACGACATCACCTTCCGTGCCGAGGCGGAGGCCCAGGACGGTGCGACCATCGCCTCCGTGGTCTTCTTCGCCGACGACAAGCAGGTCGGCGAGGCGACCTCGGCCCCCTTCGAGGCGGTCTGGAAGAACGCCCCCCAGGGCACTCACCACCTCACCGCGCGTGCCACCGACTCCACCGGCACGTCCACCACCTCCAGCATGGTGCCCGTCCACGTCGACCGGGTCGGCCCGCTCGGGAACTGGACGGCCGTCGACATCGGCGCGGTGCCCATCCAGGGCGGATCGGCCCTGGCCGGCAGTTCGTTCACGCTGCGCGGCTCGGGCAAGCTCCGCGGCCGTTCGGACTCCTGTCACTTCGTGTACCAGCAGGTCGATGCCCCCGGCGACGAGGTGGTGGAGCTGATCGCCCGCCTCGACTCGGTCAGCGACGTCTACCAGGAGGTGCTCGGCGGCCTCATGATCCGGGAGAACCTCACGCCGGACTCGCCGTTCAACCTCATCGGTGTCCACCTCGGGGACGGCGGCCACAAGGGCGTCGTCAAGCGCATCCATTCCCACGGCACCGAGATGAGCGTCGGTACGTGGCCCTACGAGGAGGACGAGGTGCTCGACGCGAAGCCGTACTGGCTGCGCATCACCCTGCGCGGCGACGAGTTCACCTCGGAGATCTCGCCCGACTCGCTCCAGTGGACCCGCATCGGCTACGAGCGGATCCCCATGGGCGACAAGGTCTACGTGGGCATGTTCGTGGACGGGAACAAGGAGGCCAACGGCGTCGCCCACTACACGACCGCCAAGTTCAGCCAGGTGAAGATCAACCGCTGACCGTACGCCCGGCCTCCCCGGGCCGCGGAGAGACGTCCGGACGCCTGTGAAGACAACTGGTATGCCGCAGGTCGACCACTGCTGACTGAACATCACGTGCACGGACTATTGCCTCTGTCGAAAGGGTTGACGACCGATGTCACACTCAAGAGACTCGTGGCATTCCACCGACATACCGCGAGGAATCGATGCCGACACATGAGCTCCACGGGATCATCGCTCCCACCGTTCTGCCCATGGACGAGAAGGGGTGCCTTGCGCGGAAGTCACTGGAACGCCACCTGACCGGACTGATCGAGGCCGGGATCCACGGACTGTGGATCAACGGAACCACGGGCGAGTTCCACGCCCTGGACCACGACGAGCGGGCGCTCGCCGTGGCCGTCGCCGCGGAGGTGGCGGGCGGCCGGGTACCGGTCATCGCCCATGTGGGCGACGCGGCAACCGCTGTGACGGTACGTCACGCACGCTCCGCCATGGCCGCCGGAGCCGACGAGATCGCCGTCATCGCCCCGTACTTCGCCGGATACGGCAAGGAGGAGCTCCGCGACCACTACCGCGCTGTCGCCGACGCCGTGGGCATCCCCGTCCTCGCATACCACATGCCCCAGCTCACCCGGTCCGCCCTGACCGTCGACTGCGTCCTCGAACTCACCCGCGAGGGCGTGCTCTGCGGCATCAAGGACAGTGCGGGCGACATGAGCTGGCTGCGGCAGCTGCTGCGCCGCGGCGCACGGCAGGGGGTGGAGGTGCGCTGTTTCGCCGGCGGGAGCAGTCTGACCGACGTCTCGCTCTTCGCGGGGGTGGCAGGCGCCACCACCTCGCTCGCCAACGTCACCCCCCGTCTGCTGGTCGACCTCTACGAGTCCGCCCGTGCCGGGGACTGGCAACACGCCCGGAGCCTCCAGGAACAGCTGGAGGACCTGCTCGATTCCATGCGCGAGGCCCGCCGCGAACCGACGCTCGCCGCGCTCGTCGCAACCTTCAAGTTCGTCCTGGCGGCCCTCGGCCGCATCGACGAAGCCCACGCCGCCGAGCCGCTGGCACGCCTGGACGACGAGGAGCGGGGCCGGCTGGCCGCGACCGTCGTCCCCAGGGTCCGCGAGCTGGAAGAGGCGGCACGTACACGCAAAGGAGCGTGGACCTGATGACTGACCGCACGCCATCCCCCGACCGGCGTTCGCTCCTGCGGGCGGGCGGTGGCCTGTTGGTGGCCGCCTCGCTGTCCGGCTGCGGGTTCTTCGACACCGAGCCGGACGGCGCGGGAGCGGCGACCGGTGTCAAGGGCAAGGAAGCACCCGCGCTGAAGAAGCTCGCGGACGCGGGGAAACTGCCCAAGGTCGCCGACCGGCTTCCGGCCGCCCCGATGAAGGTGACCCCGCTGGAGAAGTCCGGCACCTACGGCGGCACCTGGCACTCGGCCATGATCACGCAGGAAGACGTGATGTGGCTGCACTACAGCATGGGTTACGAGCCGCTCGTCGCCTGGGGCCCCACCTGGCAGGGCATGACGAAGACGGAGCTCCTTCCGAACGTCTGCGAGAAGTACGAGGTCAAGCGGGGCGGCGCGGAGTTCGTCTTCACCCTGCGCAAGGGCCTGAAGTGGTCCGACGGCCGGCCGGTGACCACGGACGACTTCGCCTTCGCCTTCCACGACTACAACGTCGACCCGGACCTCCACCCGGGCGGCGTCTACGACCTGTGGATGTCGAAGTCCGGGAAGAACGCGACGTTCGAGGTGGTCGACGACCACACCGTCCGTTACGTGTACGAGGAGCCCAAGCCCGGCTTCCTGGAGGAGATGGCGGGCACCTCCGGCATCGTCATGCTGCTGCCGGCCCACTACATGAAGCAGTTCCACCCCAAGTACGGAAAGACCGCGGACGCGCTCGCGAAGAAGGCCGGCCTGAGCAGTTGGGCCGACTACCTTCCGCTGCGCGCCGACTGCTGGGCCAACCCTCGACTTCCCTCCCTCAACGCCTGGGTGTCCAAGAACGAGGTGGGCAAGGGCAGCAGCCTGGTCGCCGAGCGCAACCCGTACTACTGGAAGGTCGACCCGGACGGGAGCCAGCTCCCGTACATCGACAAGGTCGTCGTGGAGAACATCCAGGACGTCGAGGTCGAGGTGCTCAAGGTCACCAACGGCGACCTCGACATGCAGCTCACCCACTTCGGGACGATCCGCAACAAGCCGGTGATCTCCCGCAACCGGAAGAAGGGTGCCTACCGCCTGATCGAGGTGAAGTCGGCCCTCGCCAACACGATGATCATCGGGTTCAACCAGACCCACTCCGACCCCAAGAAGCGCAAGCTCTTCGCCAACAAGGACTTCCGGATCGGCCTGTCGTACGCCATCGACCGGAAGAAGATCATCGACACCATTTACGGCGGCCAGGGCGTCCCCTGGCAGTGCGGACCCGCGGAGGGCGACGAGCTCTACAACAAGCAACTCGGCAGCCAGTACACCGAGTACAGCGTCGACCGTGCCGCCGAGTACCTCGACAAGGCCGGCTTCACCCGCCGCAACGGCGACGGCATCCGCCTCACCAAGGACGGCGACCCGGTCGCCTTCACCGTGCTGGTCGTCTCCGACCAGCCGGACCAGGTGGACGCCTGCGACCTGATCCGCGGCGACTGGGCGAAGGTCGGCGTCAAGGCCAACATCCAGCGGCTCGCCGAGACCCTGTACTGGGAGCGCGTCGAGGCCGGCGAATCCGAGGCCGCGACCTGGCAGGGCGGCTCGTTCGACCTGCGCACCGGCTCCGGCGGCAACCACTACTACCTGCCGACCAACCCCCGCGGCTCCTCCCGCTTCGGCGGCAAGTGGGCCGAGTGGTACACCAGCGAGGGCAAGTCGGGCGAGAAGCCGCCGGCCCGCATACGCGAGCAGCTCGAACTCAACGACAAGCTGCGGGGCACCTTCGACGCCGACGAGGCGCTGGACCTGGCCAAGAAGATCCTGGCGATCACCCAGGAGGAGTTCTACTACATCGGGATCTCCACCCCGCCGTCGGAGTACGGCATCGTCCGCAACAACATGTTCAACGTGCCCAAGGAGTTCAGCGCGGCGGTGGCGCACCAGGCCCCCGGGCCGAGCAATCCCGCGACCTACTTCTTCTCCGGCAAGGCCTGACCCGGACGGGGGACACCCATGCTCTCGTTCCTCTCCCGCCGTGTCATGTGGATGGTCGTCACCCTGTGGGCGGTCTCCCTGGCCTCCTTCTTCATCATCAGCCTGCCGCCCGGTGACTACGTCTCGACTCTCCAGGCCGAGGCGGAGAGCCGCGGCGAGATGATGAGCGCCTCCCAGCTGTCCGCCCTGCGTTCCCGCTACGGCCTGGACCAGTCCTTTCTCGCCCAGTACTGGAAGTGGATCTCCAACATCGTCTTCCACGGGGACTTCGGGCAGGCGTTCGCCTGGAACAGCCGCCCGGTATCCGACCTCATCTGGGACCGCGTCGGACTCTCCTTCTTCCTCTCCGTCTCCACCCTGCTGTTCGTCTGGGCCATCGCCTTCCCGATCGGGATATTCTCCGCGGTGCGCCAGTACTCGGCCGGCGACTACCTGGCCACGTTCTTCGGCTTCTTCGGCATGGCCGTGCCCGAGTTCCTGCTCGCCCTCGTCTTCATGTGGGCCGGCATGCGGTTCTTCGGGACGAGCCCCGGCGGCCTGTTCTCCCCCGAGTACCAGGACGCCGCCTGGAACCTGGGCAAGGTGCTCGACCTGGGTGCCCACCTGTGGCTCCCCATCGTCATCATCGGGCTGTCCGGTACCGCCGGCCTGATCCGCATCACGCGCGCCAACCTCCTGGACGAGCTGTACAAACCGTACGTCGTCGCGGCGCGCGCCCGCGGGATGCCCGAATGGAAACTGCTGCTCAAGTATCCGGTCCGGATGTCCATGAGCCCGTTCTTCTCCACCGTCGGATGGCTGCTGCCGGGCCTCATCAGCGGCGAGACCATCATCTCCATCGTCATGAGCCTGCCCACCACCGGACCGCTCCTGCTGAGCGGGGTGGAGAACCAGGACATGTACCTCGTGGGCAGCTTCATCCTGATCCTGTCCACGCTCACCGTCATCGGGACTCTGATCAGCGACCTCGCCCTCGCCTGGTGGGACCCCAGAATCCGGCACCGCTACGAGGGAGGGTGAGCCGCCGTGCTGACCAGGAACCACAAGCCGGCCGCACCGCCGGCCGAGGCGGACCCGGAGCTCGAATTCGACGCCGCGGCCGCCAGGAGCTCTCCCTGGCGGCTCGTGTGGCGCAAGTTCCGCAAGCACAAGCTGGCCGTGGCGGGCGCCGTGGTCGTACTCCTCGCGTATGTCGTGGTCGTCTTCGCCGAGTTCCTCGCGCCCACCTCCTCCAGCACCAGCGACTCCACGCTCACCTATGCCCCGCCCCAGATGGTCAAGGTCGACCTGAGCTGGTCCGACGGACTGCAGATGTATGTCAACGGCTACCGCACCGAGCGGGACCCCGAGACCTTCGAGCAGATCCACACCCTCGACCCCGACCTGCGCGTCCCCCTGAGGTTCCTCCCGCGCGGGGACTCCTACGAGATGTGGGGGATCATCCCCTGGGACCGCCATCTCTTCGGCGCGGCCCACGCCAAGGACAAGGTCTTCCTGCTGGGCAGCGACCGGCAGGGCCGTGACCTGCTGTCCCTGATCATCCAGGGCTCGCGGGTCTCGCTCTCCATCGGCCTCATCGGGGTCGCGGTGAGCTTCCTGCTCGGCCTGCTGTTCGGCGGCATCTCCGGCTACTACGGAGGCGCCCCCGACACTCTCATCCAGCGCGTCATCGAGTTCCTGATGGCGATCCCCACCCTGCCCCTGTGGCTCTCGCTCTCCGCCGCCGTGCCGGCCGACTGGGGGCCCATGATGCGGTACTTCGCCATCACCACCATCCTGTCCGTCCTCGGCTGGACGGGCCTCGCCCGCGTCGTGCGCGGACGGTTCCTCTCGCTGCGCGAGGAGGACTTCGTGACGGCTGCGCGGCTGGACGGCTGCGGCCGCATCCGGATCATCTTCCGGCACATGGTCCCGTCGATGTCCAGCCATGTCATCGCCTCGCTCACCATGGCGGTCCCGGCGATGATCCTCGGCGAGACAGCCATGAGCTTCCTCGGGCTGGGCCTCCAGTCGCCCGCCGTGAGCTGGGGCGTCCTGCTCCAGGAGGCCCAGAACGTGCGGACGCTGGAGACGGCTCCGTGGCTGCTGATACCCGGCGTCGCGGTCTTCGTGACCGTGCTCGCCATGAACTTCGTCGGTGACGGGCTGCGGGACTCCGCGGACCCGTACAAACAGTAAGGGGGCGTGATGCCGACGACAGAGGCATCGCGGGAGCGTCGGCAGACGCCACCGCGGCAGAACATTCTCGAAATCGAGGGTCTGCACACGCAGTTCGAACTCGATGACGGCATCGTGCAGGCCGTCAGCGGCGTCGACCTCGCCATCGCCCGGGGTGAAGTCCTCGCCGTGGTGGGGGAGTCGGGCTGCGGAAAGAGCGTCATGGCACGCTCCGTGCTGCGTCTCGTGGACCGGCCCGGAAGGATCACCGGCGGGCAGATCCGGGTGCGCACCGACGACGGCACGGCCGACATGGTGAGCGCCGCCCCCGAGACCGTCCGGGAGGTGCGGGGCAAGCGGGTCGCCATGGTCTTCCAGGAACCGATGTCCTCGATGAGCCCCATGCACACGATCGGCAACCAGATCGGCGAGGCGATCCGGCTCCACGAGCGTGTCACCAAGGCCGAGGCCCGTGCCCGCGCCGTCGAACTCCTCGGCCGCGTCGGCATCCCCGCACCCGCACGGCGCGTCGACGAGTACCCGTTCCAGATGAGCGGCGGCATGCTGCAGCGCGTCATGATCGCCATGGCGCTCTCCTGCGGTCCGCAGCTGCTCATCGCCGACGAGCCGACGACCGCGCTCGACGTCACCACCCAGGCCCAGATCCTCGACCTGCTGCGCGGCCTCCAGGAGGAGACCGCGATGGCGGTCATGCTGATCACCCACGACCTCGGGGTCGCCGCCCAGATGGCCGACCGCGTCGCCGTGATGTACCTGGGCACCGTCGTCGAGGAGGGGCGCGTCGAGGACGTGTTCCGGGCGCCGCGCCATCCGTACACCAGAGCGTTGCTGCGCTCGGTGCCCAGGCTCGGGTCCGGATCGCGTGAACGACTCCGGCCGGTACGGGGCATGGTGCCCCATTCCTACCGGCGGCCCTCAGGATGCCCCTTCCACCCGCGCTGCGACGAGTTCATGGCCGGCCGTTGCGACGTGAGGGTCCCGGAGCCGCAGCGGGACCGGGACCGTCCGGGCGCGGTGAGCTGCCTGCTGTACGAGGAGCACGAGGAGCACGAGGAGACCACACCATGACGGCACCGCCCTCCGAAGCCACGGCCCCGGCCACGGCCACCGAGACCGCCCCGCTGCTGCGGACCCACGGCCTCACCAAACACTTCCCCATCCGGCGAGGGCTGCTGGGCCGCGCCGTCGGCCGGGTACGCGCGGTCGACGGAGTGGACCTGACCGTCCCGGCAGGCCGCACGGTGGCCCTGGTGGGGGAGTCGGGCTGCGGCAAGAGCACCCTGGGCCGCTGCCTGATGCGGGTCTTCGAACCCACCTCGGGCGAGATCTCCTACCGTCGCACCGACGGCACGGTGATCGACCTGGCCAAGCTCGACGAGCGGGCCCTCAAGCCGTACCGCAGCGAGATCCGGCTGGTCTTCCAGGACCCGTTCGCCTCCCTCAACCCCCGCATGACCCTGCTCCAGATCATCGGCGAGCCCCTGCGCGTCAACCTCGGCCTCGGCACCGCCGAGACCGAGGAACGGGTCGCCGAGCTCCTGCGCCGCGTCGGGCTGCGCCCCGAGTACCTGCGGCGCTACCCCAACGCCTTCAGCGGCGGCCAGCGCCAGCGCGTCGGCATCGCCCGTGCCCTCGCCCTCGCCCCGCGCATGGTCGTGGCGGACGAGGCCGTCAGCGCGCTCGACGTGTCGGTGCGGGCGCAGATCCTCAACCTGCTGAAGGACCTCCAGGACGAGTCCGACCTGACGTACCTGTTCATCTCCCACGACCTGGGCGTCGTGGAGTACATGGCCGACGAGATCGCTGTGATGTACGTGGGCAAGGTCGTGGAGACGGGGGCGACCGACGAGCTGTACGGGCAGCCCCTGCACCCCTACACCGAGGCCCTGCTGTCCGCGGTGCCCGAACCCGACCCGGGGGCGCGCCGCCGGGAGCGCGTGGTGCTGCGCGGTGAGGTGGCCGACGCCTCGAACGTGCCGCAGGGCTGCCCGTTCCACCCGCGCTGCTTCTACGCGCGCGACCGCTGCCGCACGGAGGTGCCGGCGCTGCGGGAGATCGCACCCGGCAGGACATCGGCCTGCCACTTCGCCGAAGAACTGGAACTGAAGGGATGCCGGGCATGACGGGAACCGAACAGGGGAGGGGGGCGGCGCACGACCCGAGATTCGATGGCGTGCTGCGGCCCCGGCCGGGCGATCCCGGTGTGCGGGAGGCGCTGCTGCCCGCCCCGCACCCGGGCGACAGCCACTCCGCGAGCCTCCTCGAACTCGACGACGGCGACCTGCTCTGCGCCTGGTTCAACGGCCCCGACGAGGGCGACCGCGACACCAATGTGGTGCTGTCCCGGCTGCCGCTCGGCGGCGACCGCTGGACCGCGGCCATGGCCATGTCCGCCGACCCGGACCGCTCCGAGCAGAACCCGGTGCTCGACCAGCGGCCGGACGGCACCGTGTGGCTGTTCCACCCGTCCAACGAGCCGCACGACCAGAAGACCGCGCACCTGGTCGCCCGCACCTCGCACGACGGCGGCCGCACCTGGGACCCCCCGCACATCGCCCACGAGGGACCGGGCGTCTTCGTACGCAACCCGCCGCTCGACCCCGGTGACGGAAGCCTGCTGCTGCCCGCCTACCGCTGCCGCGCCGAGGGGGAGCACAGCACCGTCCTGATCAGCGAGGACGAGGGCGCCTCCTGGAAGGAGTACGACGTCGAGGGGAGCGACCACCTGGTCCAGATGAGCGTCGTCCGGCGCGTCGACGGTTCGCTGCTCGGCCTGCTGCGCAGCCGCGCCGCCGACCGCATCCACGCCACCGTGTCCACCGACTCCGGACGCACCTGGAGCAGGGCGGTGCCGACCGAACTGCCCAACAACAACTCCGGCGTCCAGGTCACCCGGCTCGACAGCGGCGCCCTGGCACTGGTCTACAACCACGCGAGCCTGGAACGCGGCGAGTTCCGCTGGGTCGGTGAGGGTGAGGGCCGCCGCCGGAAGGCGCTGCGCACCCCGCTCACGGTGGCCCTCTCCGACGACGACGGCCGCACCTGGCCGGTGCGCCGCGACCTCCAGTGCGCCGACGACGAGTACTGGGAGGCCGGCGAGTTCGGCTACTCCTACCCCTGCGTCATGCAGAGCCGCCGCGACGGACTGCTGCACATCGCCTACTCCTACCTCCGCAGGACGATCAAGCACGTCACCGTCTCCGAGGACTGGGTCAGGGAAGGACACTCATGACCACCGCCACCACGGTGGAGCGCTGGGGCACCTTCGAGCTGACGCTCGACGGCCCGGCCGACGGGAACCCCTTTTGCGACGTCGAGTTCGGCGCGGAGTTCCGCCACGGCCACCGGGTGGTGCCCGTCGACGGCTTCTACGACGGAGACGGCGTCTACCGCGTCCGGTTCATGCCGGACAGGGAGGGCCCCTGGACGTACACCACGCGCTCCGGCACCCCGGCCCTCGACGGCACCGCGGGCGGCTTCACCTGCACCCCGGCCGGCCCGGGCAACCACGGCCCGGTCCGGATCGCGGGCCCGAGGGCCTTCCGATACGCCGACGGCACCCGGTACCTGCCGTTCGGCACCACCTGCTACCACTGGACCCACGACGAGGACCTCAAGGCGGAGGAGGAGACACTGCGCACCCTCGCCGCGTCCCCCTTCAACAAGGTCCGCATGTGCCTGCTGCCGACGCTCGACATGGCACCGCCCCGGCTGGTCTTCCCCGGCCTCGGGCCGGGCCGGCCCCGGCCCGGCGAGCTGGACAGGTCCCGTTTCGACCCGGCGTTCTTCGCCCACTTCGAAGCACGGGTGCGCGACCTGCTGGAGCTGGGCGTGGAGGCCGACGTCATCATCCTGCACCCGTACGACAAGGGGCACTGGGGTGTCGACGACATGAGCCCCGAGGAGGACCTGTTCCTCGTCCGGTACGTCGTCGCCCGCCTCGCCGCCTACCGCAACGTCTGGTGGTCGGTCGCCAACGAGTACGACTTCAACAAGGCCAAGACCGTCGAGGACTGGACCCGCATCGGCCAGTACGTCCAGCGCCACGACCCGTACCAGCACCTGCGGTCCATCCACAACGGCACCCGGATGTACGAGTACGAGCAGATCTACGACTTCCGCCACGCCTGGACCACCCACCAGTCCATCCAGCACTGGGACGCCCGGGAGGCCCCCGAGTGGCTGCACCGGGTGCGAAAGCCGGTGGTGATCGACGAGATCGGCTACGAGGGGGTGCTCGGACGCCGCTGGGGCAACCTCTCGGGCCGGGTGCTGCTGCGTCAGTTCTGGCACGGTATGGCCGCGGGCGCCTATGTCGGACACGGCGAGTGCTTTCCCGAGCAGGATCCGGACGGCTGGGCGTGGATCTCCCGGGGTGGCCGACTGCACGGCGAGATCCCGGCACGCATCGCGTTCCAGCGCCGGCTGTGGGAGGAGTCGCCCGACGCGCGGTTTTGGTACTTCGGCGACCGGCTGCACCGCCATCACGACGTGGAACTGCCCGACGACGGTGTCCCCCGGGTCCTGGACCTGATCGACACCTGGAACATGACGGTGAGTCCGCTGCCCGGCGGGCCGCACCACGGCACGGTCCGCGTTCCGACGGACCACCGGCCGGACCTGGCCCTGCGTATCCGGAAGGCGACATGACAACGCACTCTGCGGCTCCGCGCACGGACCACGGGCCCGTGCGCGTACACGGAACCCGCTTCCGGCACGAGGACGGCACCCCCTTCCATCCCTTGACCACCAGCGTCCCGCAGGCCGACGAGAAGACCCTGCGGGCCCTGAAGGAAGCCCCGTTCACCAAGGTGCGGCTGCTCGACCACGCCCTCCCGCTGGACGTCCTCGATCACCAGGTCGCGGCGCTCGGCGCACTCGGCCTGCAGGCGGAGGTGATGCTGGACGGCCGGGACATTCCCCGGACCGTCGCCCGGCTGGCGGGCCGGTCCAACGTCTGGTGGTGCGCGCCCCCCGACCACGAGGCGCAGACCGATGTGCAGGAGCACGACCACGGACACCATCCGCTCACCGTGCACGGCCCGCCCGGGACCGACTTCGGCGCCCCGTGGATCACGCACGCCTCGGTCGCGCACCCGCAGACGCGGGCCGTGTCGGGCCTGGTGCGGGATCTGTGCAAGCCGGTCCTCGTCGACGACTGCGGTGCCGAGGGCGACGACCCAAAGGATCCGGAGCGTGCCCTGCCCGGAACGGAACTGCTCTGCCGCCTCTGGGAGGCGGTGTGCCGCGGAGGCTACGGCGGGCACGCCGAGGCGTGGGGCGAGGACGCCTGGAGCGACGGCGGCGGGCGGCTGAGCGGCACCGCCGTGGAGCGGGTCGCCTTCCTCGGGGATGTGCTCGGCACGGCCCCGGCGGCCCTCGGCCACACTCCCGAGACGTACGACGCCTCGACCTTGGAGGCGCCCGGCGAGTACGTCCTGCAGTATCTCGGACCGCACCGCTACCCCAGGCGTTCCTTCTCGCTGCCCGGCGGCACCTGGAGCGTGGAGGTCCTGGACACCTGGAACATGTCGGTGCGGGCGCTCGACGACGCCGGCGGCGACCGGGTGACGGTCGAACTGCCTGCGGAGCCGTACCTCGCGATACGGCTCCGCAGGCGGTGACTCACCAGTCGAAGCCGGCCGCCACCTGGGACTTGATGTAGGCGGGGATGTCGGTCTTCTCGGTGATCTCCAGCGCCGAGGAGACCTTCAGACCGTCCCGCAGGACGTGCTGCCGGAACACCATGTACAGGGGCAGGTCCCAGAACTCCGTGTTCTCGTAGTCCCGCACGACGGCGTTGTCACTCCAGAAGACAGCCGAGGTGTCGATCCTGTCCAACTCGGGGATCGCGGTGCCGAAGGCGGCCTCGACGGCGCCCGAGCGCAGCGCGGGCTTCAGGGCGTGCCGGGACAGCTCGGTCTGGCCCTCCTGGGACACCAGCCACTTCAGGACCTGGAGTGCCTGGGCCTTCTTGGAGGACTGCGGCGGCAGGAACGCGGCGATGGTGTTGGGCTGGTAGCCGGCGTTGTCGCCGCTGCCGAGCACCGGCACGGACGTGATGCCCAGGTCGATCTTCTTGGCCAGCTCACGCCACTCGTCCGCGTCGTCCTCCTCCAGGTACAGCGAGCTTCCCGCGTACGCGGGAAGCTTGCGGAGGTTGTCCACCGCCATCGCCACGCTGCCGGTGGTGAGGTAGTCGTCCACCGTCGTGAAGATGTTGTGCGGGTGGAGCAGGAAGCGCTCCAGGTTGCTGCCGAGCCGCTGCCAGCCCTCCGAGGTGATGTTCACCTTCACGTCCTCGGGCGCGGGCGTGCCGCCCTGCCCGGGCACGAATGGATACAGGCCGAGCTGGTTGAGCTCCAGGTACTGGTCCGGATGCTGGAGGTACCCCTTGTACGCGACCAGGTCCTGCTCGAAGGTCAGCTTCTTGGCGAGGCGGAAGGCCTCGTCGTAGGTGACGCCGTTGGCCGGGGGCCTCAGACCCTTCTTGTCGAAGACCTTCTTGTTGTGGAACAGGATGTATTCGTCCAGGAACACCGGCACCCCGTACAGGCCGCCGTCCGAACGGGCCCTGATCTGGGCGACGGCGCCCGGGTTGAGGGAGCCGAGGTCGATGCCGGTGGCCCGCAGGTCGTCGGTGAGGTCGCGGGTCCAGCCGCGTGGTTCCAGATCGCGGTCGATGCGCCGGCGTGGGTCCTCCAGGATGATGTCGGGAACGATGCCCGCCTTGTCCAGGTCCTCGTACCGGATCGGCTGGTCCCAGGCCACGGCCTTGATCTTGAGGCCGGGGAAGGCCGCGCGCATCGCGTCGCCCACGACCGTGTCGAAGAAGCCGGGGTACTCGAACGGCTTGTAGTTGGCCATGAAGACGAACAGCTCGTCGTCGCAGACCTCGAACGGCTCACCGTACTTGTTCGGGATGGTGGTGCACGAGGCGCCGGACGCGGAGGTGGTGACCCGCGCGGTGGTGGCGCGGGCCTGGGCCGGAGTGGAGGCGCCGATGCCGACTCCGGTGAGCGTCGCGGCGCCGACCGCGGCGGCGGCCCCGCCGACGAACTTCCGCCGGCTCGGCGGCTGCTGCTCACTCTGCTGCGGGTGCGGGGTCATACGTGTGCCTCTCCTTCTAGGGGGAATCGCCGACGGGCCAGACGAGGGGGCCGGCAAGGAACGCCACTGGTATGCCAGGCGAATGCCACCATGGTTCACCTGACAGTTCGAACGGTCAACAGTGCCTACAGAAAAGGGAGTTGTTAATGTTGAGGATCAGCAGCGGAGCCAGGTACGCCGAGTTCACCGAAGGCGACGGACGGAGCCCGTCGCGACTGGTGCTCGGCCACGACGACGAGGGGAAGCCGGGCCGGCTCGCCATCCCGCTGGACGGCCTCCTCGTCGCTTCCGCCGGCCGCCCCTGGGCCCCCACCCGGCCCGGAGTCGGATCCTTCGAGGCCCGGTCCGCCGGGGACCGGCTGGAGATCCACTGCACCCTCGCGGACCCGCCCGAGCTGGAGGCTCGGCTCTCCCTGGCCTTCGAGGACGACCTGCTGCACCTCCGTACCACCTGGCGCTGGAACGGTGGCACCCCCTGCCGGGACCTTGTCCTGGGCATTGCCCTGCCGCTCCCCGCCCGGCGGCCGGAAGCGGTCACGCTGCCCCAGGTCCTCTACCGCGGCAACCCCTCGGCCGACCCCGGCCGAGTCGTCCCGCGCCTGGCGGTGGACACCGGCGGACTCGTCGTCGAGGACCACCGGCTGCCCGTCCCCTGCGCACACGCCGAGTGGGGGAGCGACGGTCAGGACCGGTATGCCACTCTCTTCGCCGTCCGGCCGGGCCCGGGCTCCCTCGGCGCGATCCACCGGCCCCGGGGGGTCACCCTGCTCGGCGTGAGCGGCGCCCTGCTCCTCAACGGAGAGCCCGACGTCGCCTACGTCCACAAGGCCCGCACCGCCCCGTGCACGGCGGGTTACCGCGACCTGGCCCCGGGCGAGGAACACCACGCCCACCACGCCCTCGACTGGGGCCGCACCAGTCGGCCGGGACACGGCTTCCGCACCCTCGTCCACCGCGGTCTGGCCCTGTACCGGCCGCGCGGCGCGAACCCGCTCTCCCAGGACGCACTGGTCCGCCTCAAGACCGAGGCCCTCGACCGGCGCTGGTACGACGACGGCGACGCCGCCGGCTACCTCAAGTTCACCGGCCCCGGCCACCGGGCCGGGTTCATGTACGGATGGACGGGCCAGAGCCTCCGGCTCGCCTGGTGCGACGCCCGTCTGGGCATCGAGAACGACGAACCCCGACGCGTCGAACGCTGCCGCAAGGCCGTGGAGTTCCATCTGGCCGGCAGCGCGGTCCCCGGCGCGCCCGGACTGCACCTCAGCTTCTACGCCACCGGTGAGCGCCTCTGGACCGGGTTCGAGGGGGAGGAGGGCCCGTACGTCTCGGCGCGGGCCTTCGGTGACAACCTCTGCGATCTCGCCGACATCGTGCGGCTGTTCCGCCGGCACGGCCTCGACGTCCCCGACACGTGGGTGCGGACGCTCACCGCGGGCGTCGCGGCGGCCTGCGGCGACGGGACGCCGCCCTTCGGCTGGCTCACCGACGGCACGCCCCTGACCTCCTTCGCCGGGACGGCCGGGCTGCCGTGTGTCCTCGCGATGCTCAAGACGTACCGCGTCACCGGCGAGCCGCATCTGCTCCGGGACGCCGGGGCTCTCGTGGAGGAGTACCACCGGCGCTTCGCCGACGACTACACCACCCCCTTCGCCCGCGCCACGCTCGACGCCGCCTGCGAGGACAAGGAAGGAGGCATGGCCTACTTCCTGTGCGCCTACGAGCTGCTGCGGCTCACCGGCGATCAGCGGTGGGCCGACCGCGCCCAGGAGGCCGCCGACTGGCTCCTCACCTGGGTCTACCAGTGGGACACGCCCTTCGGACACGGCTTCTCGACCACCGGCTGGCCCGGTGTCAGCGTCCAGAACCACCACATCGACGTGTTCTTCCCGGCGTACGAACTCGCCCGGCTGGGCGACCTCGTGGACCGGCCGGTCTACCGCGAGCTCGGCGAACTCATCCTGAACGCCCTCGGCCAGGGCATCTGCACCCGGCCCGGGGAGTGGGGCTTCGACGACCCGGGAGAGCAGGCCGAGGGCTTCTTCCCCACCAACTGGCAGGACCGCGGAAGCAGCAACACCTGGAACCCCTCCTGGGTGACGGCCCAGGTGTTGTCCCAGGTGCTGCGCATGCGGTCCGGCCGGTCCCCTCAGCCGGCGCCGCCGGGCGCCGGCTCGGGCCGGTGGACGCCCCGCGGGCGGTAGCCGAGCGCCTCGCCGACCCCGAGCAGGTCGGCGAGCAGCCAGGTCACCGCGAGCCACATCTCGGTGCCCTGGAGTCCGGGGACACGGTCCTTGCTCTCCCCGGGCTCCAGGGCGAAGGAGAACCCGGCGCCGTCCTGCCACCTGGTCAGCACCCGCTCCAACTGCCCCCGCGCCCAGTCCCGGCCCTCACCGGCCCGGTGCCCGGTGCGCCGGGCACAGAGCCACAGCGGATGGACCACGTCCAGGACGTCGCACGCCGTACCCCGGTCCGGACCGAACCACGCCGGATCGAGGCTGTGCGCCAGCACCGTGTCCACCACCCGCTCCGGATACGGAACCGGCAGCCCGAACTGCGCGAAGGACCCGCGCGAGACCCGGTAGAAGCCGTTGACCGGCTGTCGCCAGCCCTCCCTGGCATCCGGTTCGCCCCACAGGCCGTGCCGTGGGTCGGCCCGCGTCAGCAGCCAGCCGAACAACGCCTCGGCCTGCGGCGACGCGCCGGGGGAGCCGTCCAGGGAGGCGAAGTGCAGCGCCGTCCCCACCCCGTCCACCCAGTTCCCGCTGCGCCACGCCTCGGTCCGCCACGGCAGCGCGTCCAGGCGCTCCATCAGCCGCTCGGCCGGCAGTTCGGTGACGGCCCGTACCGGGTGCGCGAAGCGCGAGCCGAGCAGGCCGAGCGCGTAGCCGACACAGAGGATGTGATACATCGCCGCGTGGTCGTCCAGCGTCGGGGCGGGACCACCGATCTCCGGTACCAGTCCCGTCACCGGGTCCTGGAGCGCCCGCAACCGCTCAACCAGCGCGTCGCGGTCCTCACCGGGCGGCGGACCGCCCAGCAGCAGGTCCGCGATCTCCACCGCGTCGCAGCCGGCGCGCACCGTGGGCACCGCCCCCGGCCGGTCGGCCGGCACACCCTCCGTACGGCAGCGGTCCAGCACCCCTGCCGCCTGCTCCCGGGCCCGCCGCGCGAACGCCTCGAGCCGTCCGTCGAGAGCGCCCGCCGACGGCCGGGCGGAGGAAGGGCCCGGACCCGGCGCGGTGTCCCGCCGGTCCCGCAGCCGCCGGGCGGGGCTGCCCGCCGCCACCGACCAGGCCGGCAGATCCTTGGTGACCACCGCCCCCGCCCCGACGACGCAGTGGTCGCCGATGGTCACCCCGTCCACGACCACCACGTGGGAACCGATCCACACGTCGTCGCCCAGGACGATCCCCTTCGAGGTCAGGGGCTGCTTGTGGACCGGCGCGCCCGGGGCGAAGCCGTGGTTGAACCCCAGCAGCGAGGTGTGCGCCCCCACCCGCACCCCGTCCCCCATCAGCACCTTGCCCCGGGCCGTGGAGAACGGGTTGAGCGTGCAGTTGCGGCCCATCGACACCTCGTCGGTGACGACCGCGTGCGCGCCGACGTACGATCGGTCGCCCATCCGCAGGGAATCGGTGTGGACCCCCGCCCATGGGGACACGAACACCCGGTCGCCGAACTCGGCCGTACCGCCGTCCGCGCGCAGCCGCTCCGCGAGCGCCTCCTGGTGGGCGAGCTGCGCGGCACGCTCCTCGGCGTCGCTCCTGCTCCAGAACTCCCATGGGCAGTGATCGAACCGCCCTGGGCGTGCCTCACCCTCCGTCACGGCCACCGGTCACCTTCTCCCTCGTGTATCCGGACACGTGCGTGACGATGTCCTCCTCCGCCAGTTCCTCGAACCTCACGTCCTCCAGGAGCAGTTCCCGGATCGGCGCGTGGGCGTAACCCCGGGCGAGCACGCCCCGGCGGGCCCGGCCGACCGTCGCCCGGCTGACGCTGACGTTCTCCACCCGGGGCGGGTAGGCACCCGTGTCACCCTCGCCCCGGTCGAAGTCGCAGGTGATGAACTCCTTGGTCAGGTGGGTGACCGTCAGGTCCGTCAGATGGACGTTCTCCGCGAAGCCGCCGCGCACCGAGTTGGTCTTGATGTACAGGCCGAAGTACAGGCCCGGGCCGCCGATGCGGCAACGCCGTACGTACACGTTGCGGATGCCCCCGGTCATGTCACTGCCCAGGGTGATCGCTCCGTAGCGGTGACGCAGCACGCAGTCCTCGATCACGATGTTCTCGCTCGGCGTGGCGACCCGTCGGCCGTCGGCCTCGCGCCCCGACTTGATGGCGATGCAGTCGTCGCCGGCCGTGATGTCGCAGCGCCGGATCACCACGTCCCGGCAGGACTCGGGGTCGATGCCGTCGTTGTTGGGGCCGATGCTGTCGATCACCACATCCTGGACGGTGACGTTGGTGCACAGCACCGGGTGGATCTCCCACATGGGTGAGCGGATGATCGTCACCCCCTCGATCAGCACGCCGTGACACCGCCGGAACTCGATGAAGTCGGGGCGGAAGTACCGTCCGTCGGCGTACACGCGCTGTTCGATCGGGTCGTTGTCCTCGGCCTGCCGCCACAGATCGGGCCAGTCCTGCTCCTGGTGCGGCATGCCCGGCCGCCAGCCGAACTCCTCCTGCCCGGCCCAGGGCCACCAGTGCTCCTCGTCGGCCTGGCCGTCCAGCACTCCGGAACCGGTGACCGCGATGTCCCGCGCGTCATGGGCATGGATGAACGGCGCGTAGCCGTAGCACTCGACGCCCTGGAACCGGGTGAGCACGGGCGGCAGGTAGCGGGCCGGGTCCTGGACGAAGCGCAGCGTGGCACCCTCCTCCAGATGCAGCTCCACCTGGCTGCGCAGTCGCACCGGACCCGTGAGGAAGACCCCGGGCGGGACGGTGACCCGCCCGCCGCCCGCCGAGTGGCAGGCGGTGACGGCCTGCCTGATCGCGTGGGTGCAGTCGGTCCGCCCGTCGCCGGCTGCGCCGTACGCGGTCACCGGGAAGTCGCGGCCGGGGAACCGCGGCGGCACCACCCGGGCCGCCACAGCGTCCGCCTCGGCCCACGGGTCCGCGACCGGAGGGTCCGCCGGAGTTCTCGTCTGCGGGCCGGTCAAGGCGACGCCTCCTGACCGTTGATGGTGACGTCGCGGAGCACCAGGCCCTCGATGTTGCGCTGCTCGTTCGGACCGGTCATGCCGTTGAAGGCGCAGTCGCTCAGCAGGACGTCGTGGATCGGGTTGGCTTCGTTGCCGATGAAGGTCCAGGCGCGCGGTCCCGCGGTGGTGGTGACCCGGTGGATCTCGATCCGCCGCACATCCGGGTAGAAATCACCGGTCTCCACCCGTTCGTAGTCCAGCGCGATCTCCACGACCGCATCCCCGACCTCGCCGACGGTGATGTCGTGGCACAGCACGTCGCGCAGGTAACCGCCGCGCAGCGGATTCGACTTGAGGCGGATCGCCCGGTCCAGGCGCGGGCTGTCCATCACGCAGTGCCGGGCGACGATGTCGGAGATGCCGCCGGAGTTCTCGCTGCCCAGGGTGACGCCGCCGTGCCCGTCACGCATCTCGCAGCGCTCCACCAGGGCGTGCTCCATCGGCACACCCACCCGCCGGCCGTCGGCGTTCTTGCCGGCCTTGAAGGCGATGCAGTCGTCACCGGTGTCGAAGAGGCAGTCCTGGATGAGGACGTACGAGCACGACTCGGGGTCCACCCCGTCGTTGTTCGGCCCCACCGGGCTGTCCACGGTGACACCGCGCACGGTGACGTTGGTGGACAGCACCGGGTGGATGTTCCACATCGGCGAGTTGCTCACCGTGACGCCTTCGACGAGGACGTCCTGGCAGCGGTAGAACTGGATCATGTTGGGCCGCAGGAAGTGCCCCGCGCCGAAGACGCGTTCCGCGACGGGGGTGCCCGCGTCTCCCATCGCCAGCAACTGCTTGATGTCGGGGTTCTGCGGCGAAGGGCCCCCGTCCACTCCCTTGGTCCAGTCCCACCAGTGCGTCCAGTCGGCCTGCCCGTCCAGGGTGCCCCGCCCGGTGACCGCCACCGTGCGGCACTCGAAGGCGTACACCAGCGGCGAGTAGTTGAAGCACTCGACGCCTTCGTACCGCGTGTAGACGGCCGGGAGATACGCCTCCGGCTCCTGCCGGAACCGCAGGGTGGCCCCCTCCTCCACGTGGAGGTCGATCCGGTCTTGGAGGTGGATCGCTCCTGTCAGCCACTCGCCGGGCGGCACCACGACGTGGCCGCCGCCGGCCCGCGCACATGTCTCGATGGCGTCCCGGATGGCGTCCGTGCAGTCGTGCACGCCGCCCCCGACGGCTCCGTGGTCGGCGATCGACACCCGCCGCTCCGGGAAGCGCGGGTCGTGGATCTTGGCGAGAATGCGGGCGGCCCGGCGCTGCGCCCCGGGCACTGTGGACCCGTCCGCATGCGCGGCGGAGGTGCCGGCCGCCATTCCGGCGGCGGCGAGACCCGCCGTGGCGAGGAAGGTCCTGCGGTCGGGAGTCTTCACCAGGACCACTCCTTCGCGGGAACGTGCAGCGTGTGCTCGCGCAGGGGGGCCTGCGGCGAGGGGGTGCGGTTCGGATACATGGGTCGGGTGATTCCTTCCGGGGCGATGCCGATGACGTCGTCACCGCGCCAGCGCGTGCGGTAGACACGTCCGGCGGCGGTCTCGTCGGTGACGTTCTCGGGCAGGGGAAAGGTGACGGTGACGCGCTCGCCCGCGCGGGGCTCGCGCACGGAGAGCGATCCGTCACAGGCCCACAGACCGGGTTCGTGCCCGTGCAGGGTGCGCTCGCTCCCATCGGGCGCGGTGCGTACCACCCGCACCTGCGCGTAGCCCGCCCAGGCGGGGACGCGCAACCGCAGTTCGCGGCAGTCCTCGCGGACGTCGAGGTCCACCCTCCCGGTGTGCGGGAGGTGGCTGAGCACATGGACGAACCGGCTGCCGCGGTTGAGCAGCAGGTTGACGCGGACCAGTCGCTCGTCGCCGGTGACGGCGAGCGACCAGCCGGTGAACAGGCCGCGGACGCCGGATCCGACGCAGCAGGCCTGTACGTCCGCGGTGTGGCCCCGGCCGAGGACGCTGTCGCTGACGTAGTCGTTGGGCGCGCCGTACCCGGCGAACGCGCCGCGCAGCCGCTCGCCGACCCGGTGGTGGGTGACCCACCCCGGCTCGTCCAGCGTGCGGTCGGGTGCCGAGCGGACCCAGGAGACGTCCAGGAGCTGAGCGGAGGTCAGATGGCCTCGCAGGAAACGCTCCAGCACGCCCCAGTAACGGTGGTGGCCCGCGCCGGCCAGGGTGCCCGCGATGGCGATCAGGTCCACCAGCGAGCAGGTCTCGTGCTCGTAGCGCTGGCCGGCCAGGTCGCCCGGTGTCCACCCGAAGGCGGTGCACAGGCCGAGCGCCCAGTCGAAGGAGCGGCGCACGAACTCGGTCAGGGCGTGGTCGCCCGAGTCCACCGCGTACCGCGCCAGGCCGTCCAGGGTGCCGAGCCGGGTGTGGAAGTGCCCGCTGCGGTAGGCGAGCGCCGAGTTGAACGAGCCGTCGGCAAGGAACACCCCGCTGTGTTCGGTGATCAGCCGGGCGAACCACCCGCACAGTTCCCAGGCCTGCTCGTTGCCGGTCAGCCTGTGCCAGCGCAGCAGCGGCATGATGAGCCGCCCGCAGAACGACGCCGGATCCGGGGCGAGATGGAGTTGTACCGCGTTGGCCGAAGGCCAGCCGCGGTCGGTGTACTCGGACGCCGGGTAGTACCAGACGTCGCGTTCCTTGACCGCGATCCGGTGCAGTGCCGCCACCAGCCGGTCGGCCGCGGCCGCGGCCTCCTCGTCGCCGCTCTCCTGGTACCAGGTGGTGAGCGCGAGCAGGGTGGCGCGCTGGTCGATCATGTTCGCGTTCGGCTCCCAGTGGCCGCGCGGATGGCTGCGCCGCCGGGTGAGCCCGTCGTCGCCGATCAGGGCGAGCAGTGTCTTCCTGTACACCGCCTCGATGTCGCTCCACGACGAGACGCCGCTCATCTGCCGGGCGAGCACACAGGCGTCGGTGAGCCGGCCATGGCTGGAGCCGTAGTCCCAGTCGCCGTGCCGCAGCGCGGCCGGCTCGGCGGTCAGGTCGGCACCGAAGAAGGGGATGCCGCCGAGATCGGGGTCGGCCAGCCCCACCACGGCGTTCATGGCCAGCTCGGCCCGTTCTTCCAGGAGCAGGGTTGCTGGTATGCCAGTCATCGTTTTCACGCCGTCTCTGAGTCCGATGAATCAGTGGTGCGCGCGTCGGGGAAAGACGCTAAGCGCGCCAGTCAAGTGCGTCAAGAGTCGCGAAAGCGCTGCACATGAGCAGGTGTTGGGGAGGTGGAGGGTGTTGACGCCACCTTTCAGGGGTTCTACGGTTCCGGACGTTCGCCCCTCTCAAGGTGGCATGCCAGCAACCGAGAGGAAGGGGTGAGGGAGTGGGCGGAGGGCTGATGCGCAGTGCCGTGCTGAAGCGGGCCGGCGGGATCGAGATCGTGGAGTCCGAGGTTCCGCCATTCGGTGAGGGGGAGGCCCTGGTCGAGATGCGGGCGGTGGGCCTGTGCGGCAGCGACACCGCGGCCTTCCGCGGCCGCCATCCGTTCCGGAAGCCACCGGTGGTTCTGGGCCACGAAGGCGCGGGCCGGGTGGCCAAGGCCGCTGACGGCACGATTGCGCAGGGCACCAAGGTCGCCGTGCTCCCCATGACGTCCTGCGGGCGGTGCGGACACTGCGAGAGAGGGCTGTCGCACCTGTGCGCGTACCGGCGGCTGCCCGGCGCGGGCCTCCCCGGGCTGCTCGCCCAGTACGTCGTGCTGCCGCGGCGCGCACTCGTGCCGCTGCCCGGTGCGCTGTCGTACGCGCAGGGCGCGCTGATCGAGCCCGCGGCGGTGGCCTGGCACACGGCAGGGACGGCGGGCGTGCGGTTCGGGACCCGCCTCGCGGTGCTGGGCGCGGGCACCATCGGCCACCTGACCGCGGCGGTCGCCCGCCTGCACGGCGCCGAGGACGTCCTCGTCACCGACGTGCGCCCCCGGGCACTCGGCCTGGCCGCCCAGGCCACCGGCTGCCGCACCCTGGACGCCCGCTACGGAGCGGTGGCGGGAGAAGGACGGGCCGGCGCCTTCGACGCCGTCGTCGTCGCCTCCGGACACCCGGGCTGCATGGACGAGGCGCTCTCCCTCTGCCGCCCGCGCGGCACCGTCGTCGTGCTGCCGATGTTCGGGGACACGGTGCGCGCCGGGCTGAACCCGCTGGTGCTCAAGGAGATCCGGGTCAAGGGCTCCTCCCTGTACACCCCCGGCGACTTCCGCGCCGCGGCTGGTGCCGTGGCCGGCGGCGCGCTCGACGTACGCCCCCTGATCACAGCGGAACCGGCGCCACTGGCCGCGGCCCAGGACGCCTTCGAGGAGCTCGACCGGGGGAGCGACCTCATGAAAGTGCTGCTGGACCCGGCGCGCTGACCCCGAAGAGCCCGTACAGAAGAGAGGCAGGCATGGCGGACGAACAGGTCGTCGCGGTCTATGACGTCGAAAGCTGGCTGCCGCCCCGGGCGGCGGCCGAGGTACTGGCGAACGAGCAGTCCACCGGCACCTTCGTACGCGTCCCGGGCGAGAGCGACGCCCTGCGCACCCGTTTCGGGGCGACCGTCGTCGAGGTGACCCCCCTCCCCGACTCGGGGAACACCCCGCTGCCCGGGGCGGCCAGACCCCCGGAGGCCGGCCCGCGCCCCCACCGTGCCCGCGTCCGGATCGCCTTCCCGCTCCACAACTTCGGCCCGTCCGTCCCGAACCTGCTGGCGGCGGTCGCGGGCAACCTCTTCGAACTCCGCGAGATGGCCGCCGTGCGCCTGGTCGACCTCGCCCTGCCCGCCCCGTTCGCCGGACGCTACCCCGGACCGGCCTTCGGCACGGCCGGCACCCGGCGCCTCATGGGCGCCCCCGACGGCACCCTGATCGGCACGATCGTCAAGCCCGGGGTCGGCCTCCGGCTCGATGCGCTGCGCACCCTGGTGCGTGAACTGGCCATGGCCGGGATCGACTTCGTCAAGGACGACGAACTCACCGGGAACCCGCCGCACGCCCCCCTGCGCGAGCGGATCAAGGTCGTCAACGAGGAGCTCGACCGGGCCGCCGACCTCACCGGCCGCCGCACCATGTACGCCTTCAACATCACCGACGACATCGGACGCCTCGAAGCCAACCACGACCTGGTGCGCGAGGCCGGCGGCACCTGCGTGATGGTGTGCGTGCAGACCGTGGGCCTGGCAGGCGTCGCCCATCTGCGCGCACACGCGACGTTGCCGATCCACGGGCACCGCGCCATGAGCGGGGCACTGCTGCGCAGCCCCCAGATCGGCATCAGCCCCCTGGTCTTCCAGAAACTCGCCAGGCTCTCCGGCGTCGACCAGCTCCACGTCGGCGGCATCGGCAGCAAGTTCTACGAGACCGACGAGGACGTGGTCGCCTCCGTCCACGCGATGCGCACCCCGTTCCTCGGCGGCTACGAGGCCCTGCCCGTGCTCTCCTCCGGGCAGTGGCCCGGCCTCGCCCACCGCACCCTGGAACTCACCGGCACGCCCGACCTGCTGGTCCTGGCCGGCGGCGGTATCCACGCCCACCCGCAGGGACCCGGAGCCGGCGTCGCGGCGATGCGCTCGGCCTGGCGGGCGGCGGCGGAGGGCGAACCACTGGCCGAGGCCGCCGCCCGGGACCGGACACTGGCCCTCGCCCTGGAGCGGTTCGGCGGGATCCGCGGATGACGGCCGCCCCCGCCGGCGTGACCCCGCCCATGGCGGCGTTCTACGGCGACGACGTCACCGGGTCCACCGACGCACTCGCCCAGTTCCACCGGGCGGGCCTGCGCGGTGTCCTGCTCTTCGACCCGGGCGCGGTGCGGAAGGCCGCCGCCACGGGCGGATTCGATGTGATCGGGGTGGCGGGCGCCGCCCGCGCGCTGCCCACCGAAGAGATGGCCGACGTGATCCGGCCCGTCCTGGAGGAACTGCGCGCCACCGGGGCAGGATTCGTCCAGTACAAGATCTGCTCCACCGCCGACTCCTCACCCCGAACGGGGAGCCTGGGCCGTGCCGCCGAGACCGGCCACCAGGTGTTCGGCCGGGCGCCCGTGCCCGTCCTGGCCGCGCAGCCCGACTTCGGGCGCTACACCGCCTTCGGCCACCACTTCGCCCGGGACGACGACGGCCGGGTGCACCGCCTCGACCGCCAGCCCACCATGTCCCGTCACCCCGTCACCCCCATGGGCGAGTCCGACCTGCGCAAGCACCTCGCACGGCAGACCGGACTCCCCGTCGGCGGCCTCGACCTGACGGCGTACGAACTGCCCCTCGCCGAGGCCCGGCTCGCCTACGAGGCGGCGGCCACCGCCCACCCCGGACTCGTCGTGCTCGACGCGCTGACGCCCGCGCACGCCCGGCGCGCGGCCCGGCTGGCGCTCCTGGGCGGCCCTTCCCCCGTCTTCGCACTCGGATCGGGCGGCCTCAGCCTCGCGGTGGGCCAGGTCCTCGCCGGCACCGGGCGGACCCGCCCCTACGGCTCGCCAAAACCCGCCCGTGCGATCGTCGTCTCGGGCAGCCGGGCCCTGCGTACCGCCGCCCAGATCCGCCACGCCACGGACCACGGCTGGGCGGACGTGCCGGTGCCGGTGGACCCGGAACACGGCTGCGACACCACGGCCGCCGCCCTGGCCCGGCTCCGCGAGGCGGTGCTGCACGCCCTCGGCGGCCGCGCGCCCGGTGTCATCGTGCACGCTGTGCCGGCCGGCCGCCGCGACGCTCCGGGCAAGGACCCCGCGGACCGACTCGGCGGCATCCTCGTCCACGCCGTACGGGCCGCCGTCGACGCCGGAGTGCGCCGCGTCGTGGTGGCCGGCGGTGACACGGCCGGACGGGTCGCCGCCCGGCTGGGCATCCGTACCGCCGAGATCGACACCCTGATCGCCCCCGGCGCCGCCCTGTGCGGGCTGACGTTCGAAGACCCGCGCCTCGACGGCGTGTCGGCCGTCCTCAAGGGCGGCCAGGCCGGCCCGGTAGACCTCTTCGACCGGGTGGCCGGACGCATCCGCTCCACCGACCCGACCACCGACCCACCCAGGGAGCCCGGGACGTGACGACCGCACCGCACACTCTGCGTACGGCCCATCTCGCCGACCCGCTCGGCATCGACGAGCAGCACCCGGACCTGTCATGGCGGCCCGCCGGCCGGCAGCGCGGCTACCGGATCCAGGCCGCCACCGCCCCCGGCCTGCTGGCCTCCGGCGCCTGTGACCTCTGGGACAGCGGACCGGTGGAGGATCCGCGCAGCACCTGTGTCCGCTACGACGGCAAACCTCCCGGCGCCCGCCGGCGCGTCTGGTGGCGGGTCCGGGTCCGGTACGACGACGGACTCTCGCCCTGGAGCTCCGCCGCCACGTGGGAGACCGGCCTGCCCACCGAGGCCGACTGGTCCGGCGCCCGGTGGATCACCGCCCCGGACACCGGCGGGCCCGCCCGGCTCCCGCTCCTCGCCGTGGACTTCCACCTGCCGTCCGCCCCGGTCACGGCCCGTCTCCACGCCACCGCCCTCGGCTCCTACGAGGCCTCCGTCAACGGCGTCCGCGCAGGCCGCGCCCTCCTCGAACCCGGCTACACCGACTACAGAACCCGTCTGATGTACGCCACCTACGACATCACCGACGCACTGCGCCCGGGCGACAACACCGTGGGGCTGAGCCTCGGCAACGGCATCGCGCACGCACCGAAGGTCCCGGGGCGCTACGCCAAACTCCACATCGACCACGGCCGCCCCCGGGCCATCGCCGTACTCCACGCCGTCCTCGCCGACGGCACCTCCACCACTCTGGTCACCGACGGGTCCTGGCATGCCGCCGGGGGCCCCGTGACCCTGTCGGCCTGGTTCGGCGGCGAGGAGCACGACGCCCGCCTCGAACGGCACGGATGGGACCGCCCCGGACACGACCGCGCGGGGTGGAGCGCCGCCGTCGAGGCCCCGCTGGAGGGCGTGACGCTGAACGCCCGCACCCACCCGCCCGTCGAGGTGGTCGACACCCTCGCGCCGGTATCGGTCGCCGAACCGCGGCCCGGCATCCATGTCTTCGACCTCGGCGTCAACATCGCGGGCCGCCCGCGCCTCGCGGTCACCGGACCCGCCGGCGCGTCCGTCGTGATCCGCCCCGCCGAACTGCTCGCCGACGACGGCACGGTGAACCAGCGCTTCACCGGCACCCCCTGCTACGACCGCTACACCCTGCGCGGGGACCCGGAAGGCGAGGTCTGGGCCCCGGCGACGGTGTACCACGGATTCCGCTACCTCCAGGTGGAGGGACTGCCCGGCGACCCCGCGCCGGACACCGTACGCGGCGAGGTCATGCGGACCGCCAACGCGCGTGCCGGTGGCTTCAGCTGCTCGTCGGACCTGCTGAACGGCATCCACCGCATCATCGACCGGGCCGTCCAGGGAAACATGTTCAGCGTTCTCACCGACTGCCCGCACCGCGAGAAACTCGGCTGGCTGGAGCAGACCCACCTCGTCCTCCCCGCCGTGGCGGGCGGCTACGACGTCGCCGCGTACTACCGCAAGCTGGTGCGCGACATGGCCGACGCGCAGACCGCCGAAGGCCTCGTGCCGGGCATCGCCCCCGAGTACACCGTGTTCGAGGACAAGTTCCGCGACGACGCCAACTGGGGCGGCGCCCTGGTCCTCGCCCCCTGGCACCTGTACCGCACCTACGGCGACACCACGACACTGCGCACCCACTACCCGGACATGCTGCGCTACCTCGGCCACCTGCACTCCCGCTCGGACGACGGCCTGCTGCTGCACCACGGACTGGCCGACTGGATCGCGTTCGACAACTCCACCCCCAAAGCAGTCACCGCGACCTACGCCCACCAGCGCATCGCCGCCGCACTCGGCGACATCGCCGAGGCGATCGGCCGGCCCGACGACGCCGCCGCCCACCGCCGGCTCGCGGACCGCGTCGCCCGGGCCTTCCACACGGAGTTCTTCGACCCGGCCCGCCATACCTACGGCAGCGGCAGCCAGGCCTGCGACGCGCTCGCCCTGGAGATGGGCGCCGTCCCCGCCGAGGAGCTCCCGGCCGTGCTGGACCACCTGGTCGACTCGGTCCGGGCAGCGGACGGCCACGTCACCGTCGGCGAGATCGCCCTGCCCGCACTGCTGCGGGTCCTGTCCGCGCACGAACGCGACGACGTCGTCGCGGACCTGCTGAGCCGTACCGACAGCCCCAGCTACGGCTACCAGCTCGCCCACGGCGCGACCGCGCTGACCGAACGCTGGGACGGCCCCACCCGCGGCTCCTCCCAGAACCACTTCATGCTCGGCGCCGCATCCGAATGGCTCACCGCCTCCCTGGCCGGACTCCGGCAGGCGGCGGACTCCGTCGCATACGAGCACATCGTCGTCCGGCCCGCCCCGGTCGGCGGCCTCACCCGGGCGAGCGCCTGGTACGAGACACCGCGGGGCCGCGCCTCCGTGGCCTGGCACCGACGGCCGGACGCATTCCGGCTGACCGTCACGCTGCCGCCCGGCGCACCCTCCCGGGTGGAACTGCCACTGCCCGGCGGCGGCCGGGACGTACGGGAAGTGGAGCCCGGCACCTGGGAGTTCACGGTTCCCGGCGACTGGAGGACGCGATGAGCGAGCGACCGCTACCACACGTGCCACAGCGGCCACCGGCCGAAGGAGAGGGACCGATGACGGACACGGAACACCCGGCGGCGACCGCACCGCACCACGGCGACCCGACGGGCACCACCGCCTCCGCGGCCTACTGGGCCGATCTGACGCCGGGGAGCGGCCGCCGCGCGCCGCGCGCCCACTTCCCCCTCGGGGGCCGGCGGCTCGACCTCGGCGGCACCTGGTCCTTCCGTCTGTCGCCGGCCGCCGACGCGCCCCTCGACTTTCTCGCGCCCGGCGGCCCCGCCGAGGACGCCCCCTCCTGGTCACCGCTGACCGTCCCCGGCCACTGGGTCCTCCAGGGCCACGACCTGCCGCGCTATACGAACACCGCCTACCCGTTTCCCATCGACCCGCCGCACGTCCCCGACTCCAACCCGACCGGCGACCACCACCGCACCTTCGACCTGCCCGACGACTGGCCGGTCACCGGCGACTGCTCCACCGTGCTGCGCTTCGAAGGCGTCGACTCCTGCTTCAAGGTCTGGCTCAACGGTGTCGAACTCGGAACATCGAAGGGCAGCCGGCTGCCCTCGGAGTTCGACGCCGGGCCCGCGCTGCGCCGCGGCCGCAACGACCTCGCCGTACGCGTCCACCGCTGGTCCTCCGGCAGCTACCTGGAGGACCAGGACATGTGGTGGCTGCCCGGCATCTTCCGCGACGTGACGCTGCTGGAGGTCCCGCCGGGATCGATCGGCGACTACTTCGTGCACGCCTCCTACGACCACGAACGGGGCAGCGGGACCCTGCGCATCGAGTCCGACGTCCCCGCACTCGTGTCGCTGCCCGGCCTCGGCGTCCACGACCACCCCGCCGACCGGCCGATCGACCTGCCCGGCGTCGAACCGTGGAGCGCCGAGCTGCCCCGCCTGTACGCCGCCGACCTCGCCCCCCTCTCCGGCGCCGCGCCCGTGCGCCTGCGCATCGGCTTCCGCACCGTGGCGATCCGCGACGGCCGCTTCACCGTCAACGGCGTCCCCGTGCTGCTGCGCGGCGTCAACCGGCACGAGCACGACCCCGACCGGGGCCGCGCCATCGGACAGGACACCATGCGCGAGGACCTGCTCCTGATGAAGCGGCACAACATCAACGCGGTGCGTACGGCGCACTACCCCCCGCACCCCGCCTTCCTCGACCTCTGCGACGAACTCGGCATGTGGGTCGTGGACGAGTGCGACCTGGAGACCCACGGCTTCATCCACGCCGACTGGGTGGGCAACCCCGCCGACGACCCCCGGTGGCACCCGATGATCCTGGACCGGATGCGGCGCACCGTCGAGCGCGACAAGAACCACCCCAGCGTCATCATCTGGTCCCTGGGCAACGAGAGCCACCACGGAACCAACCTGCAGGCCCTCGCCGACTGGACCCGGGAGCGCGACCCGTCGCGGCCCCTGCACTACGAACGGGACCGCACCTACCGCCACTCCGACTTCTACAGTCTGATGTACGCCCCCGTGGACGAGGTGGACCGCATCGGCCGCCATGAGGAGGAGACACCCCCCGAGACGGCCGACACCCCCGAGGTGGAGGCCCGGCGACGACGACTTCCTTTCCTTCTCTGCGAGTTCGCGCACGCCATGGGCAACGGCCCCGGCTCGCTCACCGAGTACCAGCGCACCCTGGAATCGCACCCGCGCTGCGCCGGAGCCTTCGTCTGGGAGTGGATCGACCACGGCCTGCGTCGCACCGGCGAGGACGGTCGGACGTACTTCGCCTACGGCGGCGACTTCGGGGACAGCCCCCACGGCGGCACCTTCTGCATCGACGGGCTGCTCTTCCCCGACCGCACCCCCTCGCCCGGCCTCGCGGCGTACAAGAAGGCCGTCGAGCCGGTCGGGATCGGCCTCGACCCCGCGGCCGGCCGGATCGTACTGCGCAACCGGTACGACGCACGGGACCTGGCGCACCTGGTGTTCCGATGGGCCCTGGAGACGGACGGGACCCCGGTCGCGGACGGCGAGCTGAAGACGCCACCGGTGCCCGCGCGCCAGGAAGCGGACATGCCCTTCCCGGAACTGCCCCGCCCGCGGGAAGCGTCAGGCCGGTCGGCCGGGCCCGTGGGGGAGACCTGGCTGACCGTCCGGGCCGTGCTGGCGGCCGACGAACCGTGGGCGCCGGCCGGTCACGAGGTCGCCTGGGCCCAGGCCCGCGTCGGCGGGCCCGTCCCCCGCCCGGCGGCCACCGGGCCCGGGCGGACCCCGGGGGCCGGCATCTTCGACGAGCGCACCGGACTGCCGGCAGTCCTGGCCGGCCTGGACCTGGAGGGCCCGTACCTCGACGTGTGGCGGGCGCCCACCGACAACGACCGGGGAATGGGCGCGGACTCCGTGCTGCGCCTGTGGCGCGAGGCCGGACTGGACCGCCTGGTCCTGCGCACCGAGAGCGTCGAGCGGCGCCCGCACGAGTCGCTCGTGCGGTCCAGGTCGGCGCCGGACGGACTGCCGCACGGTCTGCGCGTCCGCCACGCCTGGGCCCCGGACGGCGAGGCGCTGCGGCTGACCGTCGAGATCACCCCGGACGGCCCCTGGGCCGGGCTGACCTTGCCGCGCGTGGGCGTGCGCTTCACGCTGCCCGCCCGCCACGACCGGGTCCGCTGGTACGGAAAGGGGCCGGGAGAGGCGTACCCGGACAGCGCACAGGCCGCCCGGGTCGGACTGTTCACCGCGGACGTCGCCGCCCTCCAGACCCCCTACGTCGTCCCGCAGGAGAACGGACGGCGGGCCGACGTCCGCTGGGCCGAACTGACCGACCCCGCCACCGGCCGGGGGCTCCGCGTGGAGGCGGCCGGCGGGATGCGAGCGTTCGGCCTCACCGTCCGCCCCTGGTCCGTCGAGCAGCTCGAAGCGGCCGCCCATCCGCACGATCTCGTGCCGGGCGAGCACCTCCACGTCCACCTGGACGTCGCCCAGCACGGACTCGGCAGCGCCTCCTGCGGGCCGGCACCCCTGGACCGTTACCAACTGCGGCCTCAGCCCTGGCGGATGGAGTTCCTGCTGCGTCCCCTCGCGCCCGGCGGTCCGGCGTGACCCGCGCCGCCGTCCGCGCGGAGCACCCGGACGTCCCACGCGCCCAGCCGCAGCCCCGCACGCGGGGGGAGGCGCTCCTCGCCGAGCACGTCCCGCACCGCCTCGGGCACCGCGACCCGCACCGGCTCCCACGCCCAGTTGTGGACGAACCACAGGCGCTCGCCGAGCCCGTTGCGGGCCGAGGTCACGTGCACCGAGGCGGGCAGCGGGCCCCAGCACGCCGCCACGGTCGTACGGCCCGCCACATGCCGGGCCAGCGCCTCGGCGAAGGCGCTGTCCGGCAGCGTCCCGACATAGGTCACCCGGCCCCGTCCGTGGTCCCGGACGGTCGCGGCAGGCCACCGTCCGAAGTGCGGGTGGACGTAGTGCGCGAGCGGCAGGGCGCCGTCCGTCTCCAGGCCGTCGGCCCATTCCAGAGCCCGTGCGCCGGGTACGAGCGGCAGCCCGGACCCCTCGGCCGCCGTGACGGTCAGCGGGCCGGTCAGATTCGAGTACTCCACGCAGCGCACCCCCGCCGCCGCCCGCAGCACCGCAACGGGGGCCGTCTCGGCGCGGGCCCGCGCCTCCTCGTCGGCGTAACCGGTCCGGAACGTCAGCACCAGATGGCCGCCGGAGCGCGCGTATCCGTCGAGAAGGTCAGGGAGTTCGCTGTCGCACAGGTACAGAGCGGGCACCACCAGGATGCCCGGGAGCGTGCCGGGGGAGCGGCGCAGAGAGTCGGCGAGCTGCCGGGGCGACATGATCCGGGCCTGCGCGCCCGCGTCGAAGAACCCCTTGAAGAACGCGCCGAAGATGCGCTCGTACGACCGGGGATCGGGGGTGAAGGTACCCGGGAGCGACAGCGGCGGCTGGCACCGCATCGCCCAGTCGCTCTCCACGGACCGGACGAACACCGCGTCCGCGTCCGGGACCAGCCCGGTCAGGCAGTCCCCGGCCGCCTCGAACTCCGACGCCACCCGGGCGACTTCTCGCTGGATCCTGCCGGGTTCGAGGTCGTGCCCGAGGACACCGCCCCAGTAGGTCTCCGCACCGTACGGCAACGTGTGCCAGTGCCAGTACTGCACGAGGCGCGCTCCCCGCGCGGCCAGCGTCCAGGCGGCCTGCCGCAACTGCCCTTCGTAGCCGGGATGACTGGCGTGCGACGCGTTGATGGAGGAGGCGTTCGTCTCGGTGACCAGGAAGGGCTCCTGACGGGCGCCCCACAGCCGGTCCGCCGACAGGTGGATCTGCCACACTCCCTGGCCGAACCAGCCGCCCTCGTGCCGTCGGCCTTCGTCGGGCAGTGCCACTTCGTCCTGCGCCACGTAGTAGACATTGCCGGCCGTCACATCCAGTACCGCCGTGACCGCCACCTCGTCCACCGCCGGGCGGGTCACCGCCAGGCAGGTCGTGACGTACTGCCCGGGCCGGGCGTACTCGCGCACGAGGTCCGCCTGCCAGGCGATGAACTCGGACGTCAGATCCGCCTGACAGCGGCGCCAGGCCAGGTCGTAGGACGGGGTGGTGTTGCCGCCGGGCCTCCACAGCTCGTTCCAGGAGGACAGCCGGTGCGACCAGTAGGTCAGCCCCCAAGCCGAGTTGAGCCTCTCGACGCTCCCGTACCGCGCCCGCAGCCGGGACACGAACTCCTCGAACACCCCGTCGTTGTGCAGCAGCAGCAGACCCGGCTCGTTGTCCACCTGGAACCCGGCCACCGCGGGGTGGTCCGCGTGCGCCGCGACGACACGGCGCACCACCCGCTCCGCGTACCTGCGGAACACCGGGTGGGTGAAGTCGACCTCCTGCCGGGCACCCCACGGCACCCGGCCGCCGTCCGCCCGGACCGCCGCGATCTCCGGATGGGCGCGCTGCAGCCACGGCGGCACCGCGTAGGTCGGGGTGCCGAGCAGTACGCGGATACCGCGGGCGTGCGCCCCGTCCAGGACCGGTACCACCCAGTCCACGTCGAAGACCCCGTCCTCGGGCTCCCAGGTGGACCACACCGACTCGCCGACCCGGATCAGCGAGATCCCCGTCGAGGCCATCAGGTCGAGGTCCGTCTCCAGGCGGTCGGTGGGCTGGTACTCGTGGTAGTACGCGGCCCCCACCCGGACCCGGTCGGTGTCCGCGGCTGCTCGCTCGCGCCGTTCCGGTCGTTTCATTCGTTCGAGGAAGTCAGACATGGCCAGAAGGTGGCATGCCACCTGAATGCCGTCAAGGGAAAGGGAGTTGGATGACCGCCGACCATGCCCCGAGGAACACCTACCGACCCGACTGGGAATCGCTGCGCGGCCGCCGGGTGCCGGACTGGTTCCGTGACGCGAAGCTCGGTATCTGGGCGCACTGGGGCCCGCAGTCCGTGGCCCGTAGAGGTGACTGGTACGCCCGCCACCTCTACGGCCCCTACGCGGGCACCGAAGGATTCGAGCGGGAGCGGACAGCACGTCAGACGGCCTACCACCGAGAACACTTCGGCCACCCCTCCGCCTTCGGCCACAAGGACCTGTGCCACTCCTGGAAGGCCGAACGGTTCGACCCGGAGAAGCTGATGGACCGCTTCCGCAGGACCGGCGCCCGCTACTTCGTCTCCCTTGCGGCGCACTGCGACAACTTCGACCTGTGGGACTCCTCCCACCAGCCGTGGAACTCCGTCAACGTCGGACCGCGCACCGACATCGTCGCCCGCTGGGCCGATGCCGCCCGCGGCGCCGGAATCCGCTTCGGCGTCAGCATGCACGCCGGCTCCTGGACGTGGCGCTGGCTCGATTCGGCGTTCGGGCGGGACACCGACGGCCCCTACACGGGCGTTCCCTACGACGGGCGCCTCACCGCGGCCGACGGGACCGGCACCTGGTGGGAAGGGCTCGACCCGCGGGCACTGTACGGCCGCCCCCGACGTCCCGGCGACAAGCCGGACCAGGCCTTCGTCGACGACTTCTACGCGAGGCTGCGCGAGGTCACCCTCCGCCACGACGCCGACCTCGTCTACCTGGACGACTCCAGACTGCCCTTCGACGAGGGGAGCGTGTGCGAGGCGGCCCCGCCCAGCCGCCGCGGTCTGGAGTTCCTCGCCGACTACTACGCCCGCAGGCCGGAGGGGACCGTCTCCATCAAGACCATCGCCTACGAGGACCGCGGTGCCGTACTCCTCGACGTCGAACGCGGGCAGCTCGGCGGTCTCGACCCGCACCCCTGGCAGTACGACACCAGCATCGGCGACTGGTTCTACGCCGACGGCGAGCGCTACAAGAGCGCCTCGGAGATCGTTCACCTGCTGGTCGACACCGTGTCCAAGAACGGCTGCCTGCTCCTCAACGTCCCCCAGCTCCCGGACGGCACGATCGACGAGCCGACCAACGCCGTCCTCGAATCACTCGGCACCTGGACCGACAGGTGCGGCGAAGCGGTCTTCGGCAGCCGCCCCTGGAAGGTCTACGGAGAAGGCCCCACCAACGTCACCGGAAACCGCGCGCGAGAGAAGGCGCTCGCCTACACCCCGCAGGACCTCCGCTTCACCGTCGGCGCCGACCGCCGCACCCTCTACGTCTTCCTGATGGCCTGGCCCGACGACCGCACCGTCCGCATCGAGAGCCTCGCCCCTTCGCGGGGCCTGGTCAGTACCCCGCCCCGCCGCGTCACCCTGCTCGGCACCGACACCCCGGTCCACTGGACCGAGGGCCGCAACAGCCTCGATGTCCACCTGCCCGCCGGACGGCCCCCCACCCCGTACGCGCAGGTCCTGCGCGTCGAACTGGACTGAGAGGACCCACCGTGCAGTACCCGACGAAGGTGACGGCCCCCACCTTCGAACACCACCGCCACGCACTCGGCATCGGCGAACCCGCCCCGCGCCTGAGCTGGCGGACCCTCACCGACGAACCCGACTGGACACAGCACGCCTACCAGGTACGGATCACCGGAGCCGACGGCGCGATACTCGCCGACACCGGGCGCGCCCCCGGCGCCGAGTCCGTGCTGGTCCCCTGGCCCGGCCCCCCGCTCGCCTCGCGCACCCGCGCCACCGTACGGGTACGGGTGTGGGGCGGCGCCGAGGACACCGCCAGCCCCTGGTCCGAGCCCGCCGACGTCGAGACCGGGCTGCTGGACCCCGCCGACTGGAGCGCCGCGTTCGTCACCCCCGATACCGGCGACGACGAGAGCCCACTGCCGGTGGCCCTGCTCCGCCGGGACTTCCGCATCGACGCGGACATCGCCTCCGCCCGCCTCTACACCACCGGCCTGGGCGTCTACGAGACCGAGATCAACGGAGTCCGGGTCGGTGACGAGGTACTCGAACCCGGCTGGTCCTCCTACCACCACCGGTTGCGCCACCGCACCCACGACGTCACCGCGCTGCTGCGGCCGGGCCCCAACACGATCGGCGCCCTCCTCGGCGAGGGCTGGTACACGGGACGCCTCGGCTGGGACGGCAGCCGCCACCACTACGGGCGGCGGCGCGCCCTCCTCGCCCAGCTGGAGCTGCACCACACCGACGGCACCGTCCGGACCGTCGCCACCGATTCGGCCTGGCACTGGGCCACCGGCGCCGTGCTGCGCTCCGAGCTGTACGACGGTGAGCACTACGACGCCCGACTGGAGCGGGACGGCTGGTCCCGGCCCGGCCACGACACCCGTGACTGGCCCCGGGTGCGCGAACTCCCGCCGCCCCCCACCCGGATCACCGCACCCACCGGCCCACCGGTCCGCCGTACGCGCACGGTCCCCGTACACGAGGTGCTCACCACACCCTCCGGCCGCACCGTGGCCGACTTCGGTCAGAACCTCGTGGGACGGCTCCGGATACACGTCACAGGTCCCGCCGGACACACCGTCACCCTGCGCCACGCCGAGGTCCTTGAGGACGGCGAACTCGCGGTGCGTGCCCTGCGCGGGGCCGCTGCCACCGATACCTACGTGCTGCGCGGCACGGGGGAGCCCGAGGTCTGGGAGCCCCGCTTCACCTTCCACGGGTTCCGGTACGCGGAGTTCGACGGCTGGCCCGGCCCCTTCGACGAGACCGCGGTCGAGGCCGTCGTTCTCCACACCGACCTGGAGCGCACCGGATGGTTCGACAGTTCGGACGCGACGGTGAACCGCTTCCACGAGAACGTCGTCCACTCGCTGCTCGGCAACTTCGTCGACCTCCCCACGGACTGCCCACAGCGTGACGAACGGATGGGCTGGACCGGCGACCTCGCCGTGTTCGCTCCCACCGCCGCGTTTCTGTACGGCTGCACCGGCATGCTGTCCGGCTGGCTGCGCGACCTCGCCGCCGAACAGCTGGCCCGCCCCGACGGTTCGGTGCCCCTCGTGGTCCCCGACATACTCGACCCGCCGATGGGCGGACAGCCGCACGCCCTGTGGGGCGACGCCGCCGTCCTGGTCCCGTGGGCGCTGTACCGGGAGACCGGTGATCTGGAGCTCCTGCGCACCCAGTACCCCTCCATGACCGCGTGGATCGCGTGCGCGTCCGGCCACGGGGTCCAGGGCGGCGGGCTGTGGCGGGACCCTGACCAGCTCGGTGACTGGCTCGACCCCGCGGCGCCACCGGATGACCCCGCCGCCGCCCGCACCGATGCCGGGCTCGTCGCCCTGGCCCACCTCGTCCACTCCACGGACCTGCTGGCCGACATCGGAGAACTGCTCGACGAGAAGGACGACGCCGCCCGCCATCGCGCCCTCGCCGACCGCCTTCGCGGCGCGTTCGCCGACGAGTTCGTCACCCCCGCCGGACGTCTCTCGTCCGACACCCAGACCGCCTACGCGCTGGCGCTGTGCTTCGGCCTGTTCCCCGAGGAGGCACAGCGCCGGCACGCCGGGGACCGTCTTGCGCAGCTCGTGCGCCGGGCCGGGTTCCGCATCGCCACCGGCTTCGCCGGGACCCCGCTGATCTGCGAGGCGCTCTGCCTGGCCGGTCATGCTCCGCTGGCCCTCCGCATGTTTGCGGAACGGCACTGCCCGTCCTGGCTCTACCCCGTCACGATGGGGGCCACCACGATCTGGGAGCGCTGGGACTCGATGCTGCCCGACGGCAGCGTCAACCCGGGGCAGATGACGTCCTTCAACCATTACGCGCTCGGCTCGGTGGCCGACTGGCTCCACCGCACCGTGGCGGGTCTCGCCGCCGACGTACCCGGCTGGCGCCGCATACGGGTGGCACCCACGCCCGGGGGCACGCTGACCCGCGCGCGTGCTGCCCACCTCACGCCCTACGGAAGAGCCGAGGCCGGCTGGCGCATCGAGGGGCCGACCCTGGTCGTGGAGGTCCTGGTACCGCCCGGGGCGCAGGCCTACATCCATCTCCCGGGCGGCGCAGCGCCACTGACCCGGGGCGCCGGACGCCATGTGTTCGAAGTGCCCTACGTTGCCGACGGCCAAAGGGCGACGGTGACAGGCCACCCGTTCGTCGCGGGCAGCGATGAGGACTGCGGCTGCGGTTCGCCGGGACCAGGGCCGGCGACGCCCGTCTGTGATCCCTGCGCCGGGCTCGGTGACGCGGCCCTGTGATGCCCGCGCCGGGGCCGTCGACCCGTGGTCGTGGGGGAGTGCGGCCGGGGTTCCAGCAGTGGCGGAGCAGGCGGCGCCTGCTCTGCCGAGGCGTGGTGCCGGGTGCGGTGGGAGTGTCCGCGGGGCGTCGTGACGGGGCAGCCCTCAGCGGTGGTAGGGCGGCATGGGGCCGCGCAGGCTGCTGCTCGCCTGTTCGCAGGCGTCGAGTACGTCCTCGGGGAGCGGGCCTGCCGCGGCCGCCTCCAGGTTGCTGCGCAGCTGGGCGGTGCTGGACGAGCCGATCAGGACCGCGTGGGTGGAGTCCCGGTGCAGCAGCCAGCGCAGCGCCAGGGCGGCGAGCGGGATCCCGGCCTGCCCGGCCACGTCCGTCATCCGGTCCACGGCCGCGAGCAGCTCGTCGTTCCAGTAGCGGTCGTGGTAGGCGCCGGCGAGACGGGAAGTGGTGAACCGGCCGGCGCCGGGCTTCGCCCGCCCGGAGTAACGCCCCGTCAGCAAGCCGCCTGCCAGGGCGTTGAAGGCCATCAGGCGTATCCCGCGTGCCGTCGGGTGCGCGGCGTACTCGATGAACTCCTCCTCGATGCGGCGGGCCAGCAGATTGTGCAGCTGCTGGGCCACCACGGGCCGCGGCGCGTCCATCTCGTCGGCGAGCCGCATGAGTTCGGCCACCCGCCAGGAGGGAAAGTTGGAGACACCCAGGGCGCGTATGCGGCCCTCGGACGCCAGCTCCGCAACCGCCTCCATCGTTTCGGCCGCCGGTGTCGCATGGTCGGGCTGGTGCAGATAGAAGAGGTCGACGTACTCCGTGCCGAGCCGTTTCAGGCTGCCTTCCAGCGCGGCCCGCAGACCCTCACGCGACAGCGGGGCGTGCCCCTCCTGGTCCGGGTGCGGGATGCCGGCCTTGGTGGCCAGTACCATCCGGTCGCGTCGTGACGGCAGCAGCCCGGCGAGAATGCGCTCCGTCTCACCGCCGGCGTAGACATTCGCCGTGTCCACCCCCGTGATGCCCGCGTCCAGTGCCATGTCGAGCAGGTCGGCGGCGCCCGCCCGGTCGACGGTGTCACCGAACGTCATGGTGCCGAGCACCAGAGGGGACAACGGGACGGCTAAGCCCGGGAGATGGATGTCGCGGGCGGTGGCCATGGGGATTCCTTCCACGAAGGCTGCGATGGTGCCGAGCGTGCACGGCATTCCGGGCCGCAGGGCGTGCGGTCGACGGTGGCAGTCCTGCGCATTTCACGCAAGGGGTCTCGCGTGAAATGCGCAGGACTGCCATGCTGGCCGCGGAGACTCGGACCGCCGCGGGGCTGCGGCAGGCTGCATCGTGCGTGGCCCCGGCGGTCGTTCGGGCACGCCCGCAGGCGAGGGGGCCGCGGGCGACGGAGGAGAGAAGGAGGTCACCCCGTGCCGCCCGCGCCGCTCGAAGAGCTCGACGACGAAGCGGGTTCGCCGCTCGTGGTGCTCGCGGACGACCTGTCCGGTGCGGCGGAGTGCGCGGCCCTGCTGCCCTGCTGCCGCGCGATCGATCTCGATGCGGACACCGCGGGTCAACCCGGGCGGACCCGGGTCATCGACCTCGACTCGCGGCGGAGCAGCGCCGGCGGGGCGGCATTGCTCGTGGCACACGCGGTGCGCCGCCACGAACCGGCCGGCGGACGGCTGGTGAAGAAGGCCGACTCGCTGCTGCGGGGTCATTTCGCCCCGGAGGCACGGGCGTTCGGCGAAGGGGCGGAGGGCCTCCTGGTGATACCCGCGCTCCCCACCGCCGGCCGGACCGTCCGCGACGGGGTCGTACGGCTGCACGGAGTCTCCCTGCACCGCACCGACGCCTGGCAGGCGGAGTCCGGACCGCCGCCCCGGTCGGTGGCGGAGGCCCTCGGCGCCGCCCGCACCGTCGCCATACGCCTGGACGACGTACGGTCCGGAGCACGGAGCCTGGAACACCGCCTGCGCTCCGGTCTCGCCGCCGGCACAGCCCTCGTGTGCGACGCGGAGACGGAAGCCGACCTGGACGCCCTCGCAGGAGCCCTGCTCAGGCTGCCGAGGACCGTACGGACCATAGGCGCCGGCGGTATCGTCGCCGCCCTGGGACGGCGGTCCGCAGCCGGTGGGCAGGGCATCGGCCCCGAGGGACAGCACACCGGCCCCGGTCGGCCGGCACCAGAGACACCCCGTCCGGTCGCCGTCGTCGTCGGCACCGCACACCCCGGCGCGGCTGCGCAGATCGCGCAGTTGTCCGCGCGCGGCGCCCAGCACATCGCCCTTCCTGCCGCTTCCCTCCTTGCCGCCTCCCTGATCGCCGACCCCCGAAGGGGACGTCCGGGCGCACCGGACCCCGGGCCCCGCGCCCCCGCCGCAGGCCATGTTCGCGCCCGGGGCCCGTACCCGGGCCCCGGCCCCGTCCGACTGCCCGCCCCGGTCACGGTGTTCAGCATCGCCCCCACCGGCCCGATCGATCCGTCGGCGGCACCCCGCCTCGTGCACAGCCTGTGCCGTGCCGTCGTCGGACGGCTGCCCCCGAACGCCGATCTCGTCCTTACCGGCGGCGAGACCGCCCGGACCCTACTGGACGCGCTCGCGGTCACCTCGCTGCTGCCTGTCGGACAGGTACACCACGGCGCCGCGCTCTGCCGCACCCCGCAAGGACGCGGCGTCGTCATCCGTCCGGGCAGCCACGGCGGTCCGGACTCCCTGGTACGCATGGTCGAGGCACTGCTCCCGGACCGTATCCGCCCGGCCCGCGCCGCAACAACGCCCCGAACGCCAGAAGGCACGAACACCCCATCCGATGGAGGACCGCGATGAAAGCCCCCTCGCACAGCCCCGACCGCAACCGGACGGCCACGCCGGCCGACGACAACCGCCCCTTGGTCGCGGTCACCATGGGGGACGGTGCGGGTGTCGGCCCCGAAGTCGTCATGGCGGCGCTCGGCCACCCCGACATCGTCCACGGCTGCCGGCCCCTGGTCATCGGTGACGCCCGCAGGCTTCGGGAGGCCGCCGTCCTCGTCGGCAGCGGCGACACCGTGGTCACGGTGTCCGGCCCCGGGGACGCCGACTGGACTCCCGGCCGCGTCAACGTCGTCGACCTGGACCTGCTCCCCGTCGGCCTGCCGTGGGGGCGGCTCGCCCCGGAGGCGGGCGAGGCCGCCTACCGCTACGTCGAGGAGGCCGCGCGGCTGGCGGTGCGCGGCGACGTCGACGCCATCTGCACGGCCCCCCTCAACAAGGAGGCCCTGCGCCTCGCCGGTCATGACTACGCCGGACACACCGAACTGCTCGCGCGGCTGACGGGCGTAGACGAGGTGTCGATGATGCTGACCACCCCTGAGCTGAACGTCATCCATGTCACCACCCACATCGGCCTCATCGACGCGGTGAACCGCATCGATCCGCCCCTGGTCGAGCGCACCGTGCGCCGCGGTCACCAGGCCCTGGTACGGGCGGGGACGGTCGACCCCGTTATCGGCGTCTGCGGCATCAACCCGCACGCGGGCGAGAACGGCCTCTTCGGTAACGGCGAGGAGGAGACGAAGATCGCTCCCGCCCTCGCGGCGCTGCGCGCCGACGGCATCGACGCCCACGGTCCGCTTCCCGCGGACACGGCGTTCTTCCTGGCCGCCCGGGGGGACTACGATCTGATCGTGGCGATGTACCACGACCAGGGCCATGGCCCGGTCAAGGTCCTCGGCATCGAGAACGGCGTCAACGTCACCGTCGGACTCCCCGTCATCCGCACGTCCGTCGACCACGGCACCGCCTTCGACATCGCCGGAACCGGCACCGCCCGGGGCGGCAGCATGGTCGAGGCGCTTCGCCAGGCGGTCGCCCTTGCCACCGAAAGGCACCGATGACCAGCGCGGAAGCCTGCGCCAGGCGCGAAAGCATCGTGGAACTGGCCCAGGAAGCCGGTCCGACGGGAGTGGACGAGCTCAGTACGCGCTTCGCGGTGAGCCCATCCACGATCCGCCGCGACCTCGCCCGCCTCACCGCCGACGGACGCCTCGCGCGCACGTACGGCGGAGCCATGGCGCTGACCGCTTCCGCCGAGACGTCCCTGCAGCGGCGCACGGCCGAGGCGGCCGCGGCCAAGCGGGCCATCGCGGCACTCGCGGTGACCCGCATCGCACCGGGCGCCACGGTTCTGTTCGACGCCGGCTCCACGGTGGCCGCACTGGCCCGGGCCCTGCGCAGGGTGGCGGACGGGGTCACCGTCGCGACCCCCAGCCTGTCCGCGGTGTCCGAACTCGGCGGGGCCGAAGGCGTGCACCTCACCTGCCTGGGCGGCCACTACCGGCCGCTCAGCCACGCGTTCGTCGGCCCGCTCGCCGAAGCCGCGCTGGAACGCATGACGTTCGACGCGGTGTTCCTCGGCACCGACGGCGTCTCACCCGAACTCGGGATCTGCGAGGCCGACGCGGAACAGACCAGGCTCAAGGAACTGATGGCGCGCCGGTCGCACCGGGTGTACGTCCTCGCCCACGCGGCGAAGCTGGGAGCCGCCCCCTTCCACGCCTGGGCCCCCTGGCAGCCAGGCTGGACCCTCGTCACCGACACCTCGGCCCACCCGGCCCTGCTCGAAGCGCTGCGCGCCCGCGGCATCGAGGTGCTGCTCGCGCCACCGGCGTCCGACTGACCTGCGCCAGCGGCGCCCAACGCCTGCCCGGCCGAACGCACGAGGCCGCCGCACCAGCGGGCGGCGACCACCGTGGGAGAAGCCCAGTGCCTCTGCCCCGGCGGCGAGGCTCGACCGAGCAGGCCGCCGAAGCCGCGATCGATACCGCGTGCCACCTGCTGCGGCTGGCGGCGATCGGCAATGAGTTCAACGAGATCGCCGACCGGGCGATCAAGGACCGGATGACCTACTGCGGCTTCCTCACCGAACTGCTGATGCCAGAGTGTGACAACCGGGCGCGCCGCTGGATTCCTCTTCCGGGTCTGTCAAACGAGCGGCTCTGTCTCACATTCGGTGGTGACGGTGGGTCATGACGGCGATGGGCAGGGCATCGGCCACGAAACCGCAGATCGACGTCTCATAGCCGGTCTCCCCAAGAATCCGGCCGCTCACCTGGTCTCCCGTAGTGAGAGTTCGCCGCGGCAAGCCCGTGACCCGGCATGATGCCGTCCGCCTCGAAACATCGAGGTCAGGACGCCGGCCGCACTCTCCGCGAGGTGGACATGCTCAACGTGCACAATCCGTCACCACCGAATGTGAGACAGAGCCGAACGTTTTACAGTCCCGCTCCAGAACCGGGTCTCCTGTCTCCACGCATGCCGCAAAGCTCCTTGGGCCAAGCCCGAGCGTGAATGTGAAGGATCGGAGGTGGTGACCAAGCTGCTGCATGGCGACCACCCTCGCACGTGGCTCGATCGCCGTGAAGTCAGGGAGACAGGCTCTAGTCCATCGGTGCGGAGAAGATGAGCCGGGTTTCCGTGTTGCGGTATCCGGCGCGGGTGAACGCCGCTGCCATCGGTCGGTTGCCGAGGTCGGTCGTGGCGGTGATGCGTTCGGCGCCCTCCGCCGCTTGGAAGCGGGTGATGGCCGCGAGGATCTCGGACACGTAACCGCGACCGCGTAGTTCGGGGACGACGCCGAGATAGCCGACGTTGCGGTTGTACGGGGTGGCCGACGGGATCGCGAGGCCGGCCAGGGTGCCGTCCGGGGTGTGCGCGAGACGCCACCACTCCCGCTTGCCGGGCCGATCCAGATAGAACTGCAGGCTCTCGCGTGCGGTGGCCTCACGGCCCTTGGCCGCCTCGCCCTCCAGGGTGTGGGCGTCGAGAGTGCCCTCCGCCACTCGCAGCATCGCGGCGAGGAAGACGTCGTCGTCGGGTTCCGGGGAGAACACCAGTCGCTCGGGTTCGGCGGGCAGCGGTGCCTCGGGCGTCCACTCGAATTGCAGGCGTTCCACCTCGACCGTCAGTCCGGCCCGGCGGGCGGCTTCCTGGCGCCAGGACACGGCGGCGACGTATTCGGGATCGTCCCGCCACGCGCCGGGCAGTCGCATGAGGTTGTACAGCGGCGGGGCCTGGGCGCCCACCTCGCGGAAAGCCTGATGCCCCGCCTCCAGGAGCATGGCGCCCAGTGCGGCCCTTTCGGCAGCGGGTACGTCGTCGGCTATCGCGAGGCAGTCGAGTGCGATCGGGTGGGCGCTGTCGCTCTGCCCCCACCACAGCGCACGGGCCAGCACCCGGCCGTCCGGGCTCCAGGCGGCCCAGGTCCACTCCGGACGGTACTGCTGCTGGGCGGCCTCCGCCCGATAGGAGTCGGCAGACAGGCGCCACACGGGTTCACGAGAGGTGAGGGAAAGGACTTGATCGAGTTCTGTTCCGGGGCGCGAGACGGCGGACAAGCGAGGAGCAGTACTGCTCGGAGAGGTCATTTACACAGCTTTCAGGCGCGGGGCACCGGTCGGCGACGCGTTGGCGGGGCAACCGATGGATTGGAGGACGGCCGGGGCACCAGGCGCCGCCGGTCGTGCGTCACGGCCGGCGCACACGGTCACCGACCCCGGGTGATCTTGCCAAACGCGTACGGGCCGGGCAATGGCATTAGCCTCGCACTTTCATGAAGCGAGTTGTCCGGCGGGTGGTCAGGTAAGCGAAAAGTGCCTCCGAACAGCAAGAACGAGGATTGTCGAGGTCCTTGTTCCTGCTCCAGCCGGAGGCACTTCTCAGGTGAAGAAGAGTATCGGGTCGTACCCGCGTGTCCGCATCGAGCCGGTGGCCTCCGACCCGACGCTCTCCCGCCTCATCGACACCCTCGCAGCCTCCGAAGAGAAGGCCCTGCGGGCCATCCGTTCCGCGCGGGCCGAAGCCCGGGGAGCTCTCTGGCGGTTGGCCGGCTCCAGGGCGCCCGATGCCGACGGGACGGTGATCGTGGACCTCGACGGGGTGCTGGTGATCGCGCACTCGGACAAGGAGGACGCCGCACCACGTGGAAGCGGACCCACGGCCACCACCCGCTGATGGGTTCGTCGCCCACGGGCCGGGCGGCACGGGTGAACCGGTCGCGGCCCTGCTCCGCCCGGGCAATGCGGGCTCGACCACCGCGGCCGACCACATCACTGCCGCCCTCAACCGGCTCGCCCTCCTGCCGAACCCCGGATGACCAGCGGATTCACCCGTCCCTACGAGAGAACCCCCCAGCCGGGGCAGTGGAAACCCGGCGTCCACCCGAGACGAGACCCGGGCCCTCGACCTGCCCCGCCTCAGTTCACGGCACGAAGACGGGCCGTCGACTCCGCCGACGCCCCGTCACGAAACTTCGAGGCTGAGATCAACAAGGCGTATGCCGAACTCGCCGCCCACTACGACGCCTTGGTGGGGCCAGTTCGCGCCGCCCGGCCCAAGGACAAGCCGCGGGGCGAGCGGCCCATGCCCTACATCCGGGACTCGTTCTGACGCGGACCGGAGTTCACCTCGATCGAGCACATGCAGACCGAGGCTGTCGACTGGAGGCAGAAGGTGGCGGGCTGACGACAGGGCCGGCCGCTGCCGGGAGCCTCACCGATGGCAGTGTTCGAGCTCGTCGAAGCCCAGACCCTACTGCCGTTGCCACCCGCCCCGTTCGTTCTGACTCGCTGGTCAACAGCGAGGGTCGACGGACATCCGCATCAAGGCCGGCCGCGCCCTCTGCTCGGTGCCCTGGAAACTGATCGGCCGCCCTGTCTACGTCCGCTCCACCGCCACGATGGTGCAGGTCTTCCTCGACGGTGCCCTGGTCAAGCCCCACGCCTCGCTTGACCAGGGCAAACACCCCGACAGTAGGTTATTCTGGAGGAATCTGATTTCACTGCCTTCTCGAAGTTCCCGGCCGCTCAGCTCCGAGATCTCGGGGCCTTGTGCTGGCTTCACTCCGGTGAGTCGGTCGTCCTCTTCGGGCCGGTCGGATTCGGTAGGGCCTACGTCGCCCAGGCCTCGGCCACCTCGCGATCCGTCAGGGCGCTCATGTTCGCTTCGCCAAGACCAGCCGGATCCTCGCAGATCTCGCCGGCGGCCACGCGGACCGTACGTGGGACAAGCGGATCCGTGAACCGGTACGGCCCGGCGTGCTCATCCTCGACGACTTCGCCGTCCGCCAGCTCAGCGTGGCCCAGGCCGGTGACCTCTGCGAACTGGTCAGCGAGCGGCAGGCCCGCTCCCACGGCTCTCTCCGGGGCTCAAGTGGTCGCCTCTCGGAACTGCTCTGGCAGATCGACTTGACCGCCCTTCCGGCCGCCTTGCCGACCGACGATACAAAGGCCGCTTCCTTGATCGGTGACGGGCCGGCCAGGATCTTCGGCGGGCCGAGGAAGTACCTGCTGGGGCACTTCAATGCCCTGCGAGAGTTCTGCCGTGATGCATCCCGACGGCACCTTCTTCTCGTGCTGTGGTGGCACTGACGCAGGACGCCTCCAGTCAGCTCGCGTCAGCACCTGGGGGATTACGTGCACTTCCGCCTGGGTCATTGCGTGACCGTTCACAGGGGCACGATCCCGCCTGGCACCGGCCGGAGTCGGTCAGTCTTCCAGTTCGTGACGGACGCGTCTGGACGGGCTGAACGTGTACAGGCCGAGGATGTCGGGCGGCTCGGCAAGGCCGGGGCCGCCGTTCTTGACCCAGGCGGTGATATCGGCAGCGGCGCCGGGGTCGTTGACCTGGCCGAGCCAGACCGGGCGCCCGCCGGCTTTGCGGCCTTCGGAGGAGGGCTGGACGACGATGACGTTGGCGCGCTCGCACGCGTCCAGGCAGTCGGTGCGCCTCACCATCGCGACCCCGGCCAACTGGGTGCGCAGGTCGGTGAGCTGGGCTTCGTGGTCCAGGTGCGGCACCTTGGCCGGGGTTCCGCAGCAGCAGCCGCGGCAGACGGTGACGGTGGGGCGGGCCACCTTTGAGGTAAGGGCGGCTTTTCTTCTGGTACGGCGGCTCATCGCGTGTCCTTCGCGGCGCGGTTCCAGGCTGCGTCGCGCAGCAGGCGCAGCCCGTTGAGGCCGACGATGACGGTCGATCCCTCGTGGCCGAGGACCCCGAGGGGGAGGGGCAGGTGGCCGGCCAGGTCCCAGATGACCAGAGCGGAGATGAATACTCCGGCGATGACCAGGTTCTGCACCACGAGACGCCGGGCTGTCCGCGAGAGGGTGATCACGGTGGGGACGGTGGCGAGTTCGTCGCGGACGATGACGGCGTCGGCGGTCTCCAGGGCGAGGTCGGAGCCGGCGCGGCCCATGGCAATGCCGGTGTGGGCGGCGGCCAGGGCGGGGGCGTCGTTGAAGCCGTCGCCGAGGAACAGCACCTTGCGCCCTTGGACCTCCAGGCGCCGTACGGCCTCGACTTTGCCCTCGGGCAGGAGCCCGGCGTGGATCCCGTCACCGGGGATGCCGACCTCGGCGGCCAGGCGCGCGGCGGCGCGCGGGTTGTCCCCCGTCACCAGCATCGGAGTGCTGCCGGTCAAGGGAGCCAGGGCGGCGACGGTCGCGGCGGCGTCGGGACGCAGCCGGTCGGCGATGCCCAGCACCCCCACCGGGACGCCGTCGCGTTGGACCAGGACGGCCGTGCGGCCACTGTTCTCCAGGTCCGCCGCGATATCCGCGGCACGGGCAGCGTCGGTGCCTTCGCTGCCGTCCAGGAGACGCGCAGGTGCGCCGACCGCGACCAGATGACCCCCGACGCCGGCAGTGACCCCGATACCGGGGGTGGAGGTGAAGTCCCGCACACCGGCGATGTCCAGGCCGCGCGTGCGGGAGGCCTCGACGACGGCGCGGGCCAGAGGGTGTTCGCTGGGGTGCTCGGCGGCGGCCGCGAGCGCCAACAGGGCGTCTTCGCCCAGCCCGCAGCCGTCCAGGGGGCGGACGTCGGTGACGCGGGGGGTGCCCTCGGTCAGAGTGCCGGTCTTGTCGAGTGCGACCGCGTCGACCTGCCCGAGACGTTCCATCACCACAGCGGACTTCACCAGGACACCGTGACGCCCGGCGTTGGCGATCGCCGACAGCAACGGCGGCATCGTCGCCAGAACCACCGCACACGGCGAAGCCACGATCATGAAGGTCATCGCCCGCAGCAGCGAGCCGGTCAGGGCTCCGCCGAACGCGAGGGGAACCAGAAACACCGCCAAGGTCGCGACGACCATGCCCAGGCTGTAGCGCTGCTCGACCTTCTCGATGAACAACTGGGTGGGCGCCTTGGTCTCGGACGCCTCCTCGACCATGGCCACGATCCGGGCGATCACCGATTCCGAGGCATCCCGCTCGACTCTCACCCGCAAGGCGCCGGTGCCGTTGAGGGTGCCGGCGAAGACCTCCTCCCCCATCTCCTTCGCCACCGGCAGCGGCTCGCCGGTGATGGTGGCCTGGTCCACCTCGCTGGCTCCATCGAGGACACGGCCGTCCGCCCCGACCCGTTCACCTGGGCGGATCAGGATGGTGTCCCCGACCACCAGGTCCTCGGCAGGGACAGTCGCCTCGCTCCCGTCATCGCCCAGCCGCGTCGCGGTGGTGGGTGCGAGGTCGAGCAGACCGCGTACCGCGTCCTGGGTGCGGGCGGTGGCCAGGGCCTCCAGGGCGCCGGAGGTGGCGAAGATGACGATCAGCAGCGCGCCGTCCATCACCTGCCCGATCGAGGCCGCGCCGATTGCGGCCACGATCATCAGCAGGTCCACATCCAGGGCCTTCTCCCGCAACGCTGTCAGCCCGGCCCAGGCCGGTTCCCAGCCGCCGGTGACGTAGGCGGCGGCGTACAGCGGGCCCCACACCCAGGCGGGCGCGCCGGTCAGCTGGAGCGGCAGCGCGATCAGGAACAGCACCAGCGCCGCGGCGGCCCAGCGCGCTTCGGCCAGGGCGAACACCCGCGTACGGCGCTTCGGCGCCGTACGCGAAGAGGCCGGAGTGGCCCGTCCGGGCCGCCGGAGCAGGTCGGAAGGCATGGCAGAACAACCCTTCAGGACGGAAGCAAGGCGACACATCCACCGTACAGGAATATCTGAACAGGTATTCAGGCGTGGTCGGTAGGATGGGCGGCATGGGTCACGGAGCCGACGACAAGAACCACGCCACCCCCCGCGAGCGCCTGGACGCGGCAGGGGCCAGCGACGTCGCTGCCACCCTCCAGGCCCTGGCCACCCCTTCGCGGCTGTACATCCTGGCCCGCCTCCAGGAAGGCCCCTGCGCGGTCGGCGACCTCGCCGAGGCCGTGGGCATGGAGGCGTCCGCCTGCTCCCACCAGCTCCGCCTGCTGCGTAATCTCGGGCTCGTCACCGGAGAACGCCGGGGCCGCTCCATCGTCTACGCCCTTCACGACAACCATGTCGCAGAACTCCTGGAACAGGCCCTCTTCCACATCGAGCACCTGCGCCTGGGCCTGCGCGACGCATCCACCGCGGGCCCCCTGGTCCAGTAGCAGGCCGGTGGAAACAACGCACCGGCCCGCCGCCCGGGTCATCTGCCTGGACGCTGCCCACCACCTGCTTCTTCTGCGCTGGCGGGATCCGTTCGACGGGACATGGCTCTGGGAGCCTCCCGGTGGGGGGCACGACGTGAACTGGCCGAGGAAAGCGGACTCGACCCGGCTGCCGTCCTTGACCGGTCGGTGCTCGTAGACCGTGATGTGCAGTGGAACGGCAAGCGGCACATCGGACGGAGCATTTCTTCGTGGCTCGGTTTGCCGACGAGCGACCGCCCCTGGTGCGTACCGGCTGCTCTTTGACGAGCAGGCCGACCTGGCCACGCATGGCCGGATCTGGACTCGCTGCGCACCCGGTTGAGCCGCCGCAGTTGCTGACCGTGCTCGACGCCCTCGTGCCGGACGGCCCGTGGTGTGATCGTGCACGAGGTGCGGCCACCTCTTTTTCAACTGTCGCCGGCTCTCCGAGAAACCCAGCCCGCTGGTGACCTTGCGTGATCCCCTGGGGCGTATCGGCTCCATGTTGCGCCGGTCTCGTTGCGGAACGGAGCGGTGGTCTTGTCGTGGTAGCCGAGCGCGTCGGCGACGACGGGGGCGGGCAGTTCGAGGAGTTGCTGCCGGAGGGCCGCGACGCGGGCAGCGGCGGCTGGGACCCCGGCCTCACTCAGGAGCGCGGACAGGTGATCGGGGCGGAACGGCTGGGCCGCCCGGCGGCCCAGGAAGAGCCGGCGGGATACGGGTTGGTGCGGTGTTCATGCTGTCGCGGTTTGCGATGTGCTCCAGCAGCAGGGCGGCGACCGGTGCTGGAGCGGGCGAAGCCGGCTCCCCGAGCCGTAGCAGCACCGTGTCGCCGTCGCGGATCACGTCGTCGACGGTGAGCCGGACGAAACCGGTGGACAAGCGCTGCTGCTTGAAGCGAACGAAGCCACGGGCGCCAGGCCCGTGACCAGGCGCGTCACGCCTTGCTCGGCGTGGAAGGTGAACTGGTGGAGCTGGTCGATGCCGGCGGGTCTGCCCTACGTCATGGAGACGACGACCTTGCCGGCCTTCGCCCGGCCCTTTTCGACGTACTCCAGGGCCTGGAGGGTTTCTTCGAACGGGAAGACGGTGTCGACGACGGGACGGATCTTCCCGGTGTCGATGAGGGGGGTGAGTTCCCGCAACTGGTCGCCACTGGCCTTCATGAACAGGAAGGAGTACGTCACGCCCAGGCGCTCGGCCTGGCGCCGGGTCTTGGAACTGAGCGCGGTCATGGCCAGGCGGAGGAGCGGGTTCGCGCCGACTTCGCGGGCGAAGGCGGGGTCGGGCGGGCCCGCGACACTGATGGCGGTGCCGTCTGGCTTGAGAACGCGCAGGGACCTGGCCAGGCTGTCGCCGCCGAGGCTGTCGAGGACGACGTCGTAGCCGTCGAGGATCTCGGTGAAATCCTGGGTGCGATAGTCGATGACTTCGTCCGCGCCGAGGTTCTTGACCAGGTCGACCTTGGCGGTGCTCACGGTGGTGGCCACGTGCGCGCCCAGTGCCTTGGCCAGCTGGACGGCGATGGAACCGAGGCCGCCGGCGCCCGCGTGGACGAGGACCTTCTGACCCGGCTGTAGCCGGGCGCGCTCGGCCAGTGCCTGCCATGCGGTCAGGGCGACCAGGGGGAGGGATGCGGCCTCGGTCATGGTCAGGGTGGCGGGTTTGGGCGCCAGGTCGTCCTGGTGGACTGCGAGGAGTTCGGCGAAGGTGCCGATGCGGTCCTTGTCGGGCCGGGCGTAGACCTCGTCGCCCACCGCGAAGCGGGTGACGGAGGACCCGACCTGCAGGACCTCTCCGGCGAGGTCGTTGCCCAGGACGAGGGGGAGACGGTAGGGCAGGAACGCCTTGAAGTCCCCGTTGCGGATCCTGAGGTCCAGCGGGTTGACGCCCGCCGCGTGGATCTTGACCAGCACGTCGTCGGCGCCCACCTGCGGGACGCGTATCTCGGCGGCGCGCATCCCCGCCCGGCCGCCGTACTTCTCGACCATGAAGGCCCTCATCGTCGTCTCCGTTCCGTATCCCGTCCACAGAAGGGGGCGGGGTCTGCGCTCGCCCCGGGCTTCTCCCCGTGCGAGATGGTTTGTGTTGTTCTCCTGGCTGCGGCATGGGCGCACCGCGTCCTCAGTCCCGTTCGCCCATCAGGCCACCGGCACGACAAGGGGCGGTGACGCGGTCGGCCGCGCCTTCCTGGAGGCGGTCCGGAGAGGCGCCGATCCCTTCGTGGGGCGTGCCGAGCGGCACCGCGCTGACCTCGGCCAGTCGGGTGTACTGCGCGTCGGCCGGCTGGACGTCGAGGGCGCCGGGGTAGCTGTCGGGCTGGGCTGGGGTGAGCGGGCCGATGATCGGGACGAGCGTGGCCACGGAGCGGCCGGCGTGCTCGCGCACCCAGGCCATCGCCACCTGGGCGGGTGTCACGCGGGTCTCCTCGGCGACGGCCAGGACGGTGGTCTTCCGACCGGTGCTCTCGGTGTGGATGATCATGCCCAGGCCGCTCAGACGCCCCTGGGAGGAGCTGCGGTATTCGCCGCTGAGCAGTCCGCCGCCGAGCGAGGACCACGGGGCGGCACCGAGCCCGAGACTCTCGGCCGTGGGCAGCAGTTCGCGGTCGGCGGTGCGCTCGACGAGGCTGTACTCGTGCTGGATACCCGCAATCGACGCCAGCTCTTCAGGTTCGCGAGGGTGACCGCGCGCGACACGCCAGGCGGTGCCGAGGTTCGCGTTACCGGGCGCGTACTCGGACACGCGCACTCCGGTCCGGCGTCCGAAGGTCGTATAACGCATGAAAGGTCCTTGCACGAGGGAGGCGCCGCGATGACGGGGTGAGCGTCAGCCTGCGTTCGGCTGGGGCGCCGCGGCCAGGTTCTGCTTGACGTACCGGCTGGTCTCGTCGGCGAGGATCTCGGGCAGGCTCGTCTCGATGCCGTGCAGGGCCTGGGCCGCGACGCCGGCGGCGGCGGTCTTCTGGTCGGCGGGGATGCCGGCGGCCATGTCGGTGTCCATGTAGCCGACGTGCAGCGCCGAGACGGCGATGCCGCGGGGTGCCAGCTCCTCGCGGGTCGCACCGGTCAGTGCCCAGGCGGCGGCCTTGGACGCGGCGTAGGAGCCGAGGGCGGCCGGGTGGAACCAGGACAGGGCGGACAGGACGTTGAGTACGGCGCCGCCGCCGTTGCCCTCGATGACGGAGGCGAAGGCGCGCGTCGCGGCGAGCGGGCCGTAGAAGTTGGTCTCCATCTCCCGGCGCACCTCAGCCGCGTCGCCTCCGATCAGCGTCGCGCCGGTGGAGACGCCGGCGTTGTTGATCAGCAGGGTGGCATCCGACGCGATGCGGGCGGCCTCCCGTATCGAGGCCTCGTCCGTCACGTCGAGGCGCAGCGGGACGGCGCCCGGCACGTCGACGGCTTCGGGCCGACGGGCGGCCGCGTACACCTTCGCGCCGCGCTCCACGAGCTGGACGGCCAGGTGGCGCCCGAGGCCCCGGTTGGCGCCGGTGACGACCGCGACCGCGTTCTTCAGTTCCATGCCTGCTCCTGATCTTCGGAGAGCGCCGTCGAGTCGCGCGCCTCATGTTTAGATTGCGAATATAATCTAAACATGGGACTACGATAGATGCCAGTCGACATTCAAACGGGAGGTGACCATGGGCCGCGTATCGCAGGCACAGGCGCAGGAGAACCGCAGGCGGGTGGTGGAGACCGCCTCCCGGCTGTTCCGGGAGCAGGGCACCCAGGTGAGCGTCGCCGACCTCATGAAGGCGGCCGGCCTGACCCACGGCGGCTTCTACAAGCAGTTCGCCTCCAAGGAGGCGCTCGTCGACGAGGCGACCGCCCACGCCTTCGCCGAGCTCGCCCGGCGCCATACGACCGGCCTCGAGCAGTACGACGGGCAGCGGGATACCGCTCAGCGGGCCCTGATCGACGCCTACCTCTCCGTCGAACACCGCGACGCCCCGGCGGACGGCTGCCCGGTCGCGGCCCTCGCCGTCGACGTCGCACGCGGGGATGAGGACTGCGGCGCGCGTCGCACCTACACCGAAGGGGTGGCCGACTTTGCCGCGTTCCTGGCCCCGGTCGGGGCCGCCGAGGAGGGCGAGGACGGCATCGCCCGGCTGTGCACCTTGTTCGGTGCGCTGGTGCTGTCCCGGGCCACCGCGGGCTCCCCGCTCTCCGAGGAGATCCTCACCGCCGCGCACGCGGCCCTGACGGAAGCCGGCTGACCGGCGCCAAAGCCCCGGGCGCCGCGCGGCGTGTGCGCCGGCCGCTGGAGTTCAACGCGGTTGCTCCGTTACTGACTTCGGCTCGTCAGGGTGAACCGTCCCGATCTGCCTGACGGGCGCGTTGCGAGGGCTGTACCGATGGTGTGTGAGATATGCGGATGGGGGCGGGCTGACCGCTGCGGGACGGTTGCGCCGGGAGCCGGTACGGATGCAGGCGGCCGAGCTGTTCGAGCAGGAGGTTAAGCCGGCGCAGGTGGCCCGGCGCCTGCAGGTGAGCCCGAAGTCGGCTTACCAGTGGCACCAGTTGTGGCGCGACGGTGGCGGGAAGGCTCTGGCCTCTCGCGGGCCGGGCGGGTCACGGTGCCGCCTGTCACCGCGCTGCCTGGCCAAGCTCGCCGCGTACCTGGACCAGGGCCCTGCCGCACACGGCCGGGTGGAGGGCCAGGTCTGGACCGCTTCGCGGGTGGCCACACTGATCGGCCGGAATTTCCACGTCTCCTACAGCGTCTCGGGCGCCACCAGGCTGATGCACCGGCTCGGCTTCAGCTCCCAGCTCCCCACGCGGCGGATGGCCGAGCGCGAAGAGCAGGCCGTCACCGCGTGGAAGGAGGCGACCTGGGCGGAGGTAAAAGGGCCCGGGCAGCCTGTGGGGGCTACATCTGCTTCGAGGACGAGGCAGGCTTCACCCGCCGACCGCCCACAGGACGCACCTGGGGCCGACGAGGCCGCACCCCGGTCGTGACGGTCAGCGGCCGCCGCTCGGGACGCCTGTCCGTGGCCGGGCTGATCGCCATACGGCCCGGCTCGCGCACCCGGCTGTGCCACCGCTTGCGCACCCACCCCGCGGGCAAAGGCCGACGCCGCAGCATGGGCGAGCGCGACTTCATCGCCCTGGTCGACGGCGTGCCCCAGCTCGTCAAGGCGCCGGTCGTCCTGGTCTGGGACCGCCTGAACACCCACGTCTCCCACGCCATGCGGGACTTGATCGCCGAGCGCACCTGGCTGACGGTGTTCCTGCTTCCCGCCTGCTCACCCGACCTCAGCCCCGTCGAATGGGTGTGGGCAATACGTCAAGCGGAGCCTCGCCAACCTTGCCGTCATGACCCTCGATCGACTCGAAGCCCTCGTCCGCAACCGGCTCAAGCGTCTGCAGTACCGACCCGAAACCCTCCACGGCTTCATAGCCGGCACCGGCCCGACCCTCGACACCCCAACCTCACCCTGACAAGCCGAAGTCGGTAACCAACTCGACATCTACGGATTCCCCCTCGCCTGTACTGGGGCTGGTGCACACGGCCAAGAGGGGCACGCCGCAGCTCAACCGAGGACACTCACAGCCCAGAGCGCCATCACCGCCCGCTGACAGGGCCGCTGACCCGGAGCAGCGCACATCAGGCCAGGCGGCGCCGCAACTCAGCCGCGATCCTCGCGGTCTCGGCCGGCTCCACCTCGGCGACCCCGTGCTCCGCCATGAGCGCATGGAACTGCTGCTGCTCGTACGGGGTCCCAGGCTGCAGGGCAGCCACGTGCCAGTGAACATGCGGATTTCCCTGCAGGGATCCCAGCGACAGCAGATACACCCGTTCCGGCGCCAGCACCTCCTCGACCGCGAGCGCCACACGGCGCACGGCCTGCATCACCCGCACGTAACCGTCGTCCGAGAACCCGCTGACCACATCCTCCACATGCGCCTTGGGTGCGACGAGAACCTTGCCCGGGAGCGTCGGCCACCGGGTCCAGGAACGCCACCTGGTCCGCGTCCTCATAGACCAGCTCGTGCTCGTAACCGGGTTCACCCTGCAAGAACGCGCAGACGAAGCACGGCCCGTGCCGAGCCCTGGCCTCGTAAGCCTTCAAATCGAACAGCTTGCGGCTCACGGACGACATGGCACACCTTCCACAGAGCGGAGTTCTCCCGCAGCACGGCGACCGGCGGCAGGAACCACTTCCCGCAGGGGACACGGTGTGCCCGGCCGCTGTCGGAAGATACGCGTGTTGAGAACCCCTCGACCGTGCGGCCACAGCCGTTGACAGGGCACTATCGGCTTCATGGGTTGCACGCCCTCCACCTTCGCCGAAGCCCTCAACCTCCATACGCCCGCGGTGTCTACGCGGGCGTGTGCTCCTCCGACACCACGGAGTACAGATGCTCGCCGTGCGCCCAGCGCTTTAGCTCCGGCCGGCCCACGAGGACGATTCCGTGGCGCCGGGCAAAGTCCGTCGCCGGCCGGGTGAAGCCGTTCAGGGCCACGAGGACGGGCACCTGTGCGTGATGTTCCGGCACCGCAGTGCCATTGAACCTCTGTACAGCTTCGGACCCGACCGCGCTGCTGTACTGTTTGCACTGCAAAACGATCTTGTCGCCATCGTCGTCCCAGGCCACAACGTCCGCCCCCAGGTCTCCGGCGCCCCCGACCCGGCGAGCACGCTGGAACCCGTCCCGAGCGAGCAGATCGGCGCACGCCTGTTCGAAGCCGTCCGCGCTCATCGCGGCGAGCTGCTTCATCCGGAAGGTCAGGACCTTGGGCGACGCAGTGATGGGCTCACGATCACCGCTCTCGGCCGAGCCGTCGTCGTAGGCGTCGTGGACGACGTAGGCTCCACCGCCGTGTTCGGAGAAGACCACGAAGCACAGCAGCACGAGCGTGCCCAGGATGATCAGCGAGAACCACCAGGGATGTCCCAGGAGCCATCCCCACACGTCCTCCGTGAACCAGCCCCCGAGGCCGTCGCGCACCCACGGCCACGCGTCCTGCGTCAGCCACTTCCAAGCGACCTTGGCGATGGCCAGGCCGAGGACCAACCCCAGGATGCGCTTCAGTACCGGGTCCAGTGACCCGTCCTCGTTGAACACCGTTCCCCTCTTCCCCGCCCTGCCGGCAGATGACGCTACGCGGCTCGTCGAACCACGGTCCTGCGTGCCCTGCGAGCGGGCAGACGCAGCAGGATGTGCAGCGGAACTCCGTCATCGGCCCACCGCCGAAGGCGTTCGCGATCGACCCAGTGGACTCGGTGCCGCTCGCCCCACGCCTTGGCATCCCGGGTAAAGCCGCCGTTGGTGACCACGACCGAGACATCCGCCTTGTGGACGGGCCCGGCGGTCCCCTTGACCTGGTACATCACCTTCGAGTCGACCTTTCCTCCGACGGTGGTGTGCTTGGCCTGAAGCACGATCCGCCCACGCTGGGCATGCCGACCGATGACGTCGGCCGCCTGGTCGCCGGCCTGCCCGACCCGCTGCGCCGACCAGCCGTCCCGGATGAGGAGATCCCGAAGCGCGAACTCGAACTCCGCATCACCGAGCGAGTCGATTCTCTCGAGCGGGAGTCGTAGGACCGCGACCAGCGTGGCCTGGGCCCGTCGCAGCCGAACTCGCCTCACCTGCCACCAGATGACAGCCAGCACGGCTGCCGCGGCCACGGCGAGCGCGAACGGCCAGCCTCGTACGATCGCGCGCCACAGTCCCCTGGCCGCCTGGACCAGCATGGTGGTCGCGGCCGCGGCGACGAGCGCCGCTGCTACGCGCTCGTGGCGACCGCGCGGCGCCCGCAGCCGCAGTTGCTTCCTGCCCATCATCGGCTCGGCACTACGGACACAGACGGAGTGGAGGCCGGATTGCTCGTCTCCGCGCCGCTGTCGCTGCTGCCGAACCCGAAGAGTTGTCCCCACAGCCAGAGGAAGGCAACGATTCCCGCGATGGTCCACCCGCCCAGCTTCTTTCCGCGGGGCCGGGGATTCCTTCTGATGTGGCGTCGAACCTCGTGAAATCCTGCCGGCGGCATGTCCTTCCCCCTCCTGTGGCCTGGCAACTTGATAATGCTGCCCTTATGGATATGGGTGTATCAGGGAGCACTGACAAAAAGTGATGGATCATCACGAGGGGTGGCGTCCATCGAACGCAAACCGGCCAGGGCTGCTCGTGCCGCCCTCGTCGACGGATGAAGGGAGTGGGTCTCCTGCCTCTGAACTGCGGGTTTCGCATGTCGCAAGTCGTCGTGCGCTGGCATCACACCCCAGAATCGTGGTGAATTGCCGCCGGTTGCCGGCAATTCACCTGCGTCGACGCGGCGAAAGGGCCCTCGGGAGAGGGTGAGGAGTTGGCGGGAAAGTAGAGGTACCGAAGAGCGCTCGGAAGCACTTCTAGTGTCCTGAGTCGGTAGTCCGCTTGCGGTTATAGGGTGGGGTTATGCCTGGTCCGAAGCCGCTGCCGTTGGAGTTGTCCGATCACGAACGCCGGGTGCTGCGGGGTTGGTTGCGCAAGCAGACCGCGTCGCAGGCGCTGGTGCTGCGGTCGAGGATCGTGCTGGCGTGCGCTGAAGGGCGGTCGAACGC
>NZ_JBEYCF010000017.1:0-137727 GCF_040632605.1 Streptomyces sp. NPDC019224
ACACCCTCGCCCCCGGGCGCCCCCCGCCCGGCGGCCCCCCTCCGACCCTCGCGGCCCCGCCGGGGCCCTCCCCCGCGCCGCCGCCCCCCCCACCGGCCGGGGTGCGCCGCACCCGTATGTGCCGAGACGTACGGGAAGCACCGGCCGTCAGAGGTCCTCGTCCGGGATCTCCTGCTCCGTCCACAGGGCCTTGCCCTCGGTGCTGTACCGGGTGCCCCAGTGGGTGGCGAGCTGCGAGACGATGAACAGGCCGCGCCCGCCCTCGTCGACCGTCCGCGCGTGGCGCAGGTGCGGGGCCACCGGACTGGTGTCGTGGACCTCGCAGGTGAGGGTGCGGTCCAGCAGCACCCGCAGATGCAGGGGCGGCGTCCCGTAGCGGACGGCATTGGTGATCAGCTCGCTGACGATCAGTTCGGTCGCCTCGATGGTGCCCTCGTCGAGGTTCCAGCCCTCCAGCCGGTCCCGGACCAGGGTGCGGGCGACCGCCGGCGTCGTCCGGTCGTGGGCCAGCTCCCAGGTCGCCACCCGCTCCGCCGGCACCACGCCGGTCCGGGCGAGCAGCAGCGCCGCGCCGTCCGGATCGACCTCGGCCGGCAGGTTGTACACGATGGCGTCGCACAGCTCCCGCAGCCGGCGCTCCGGGAAGGCCAGGGCCTCCCGCACCCGTTCCACCGACCGCTCCTCGGGCAGCAGCGAACCGGTCAGGAACGCCAGCACACTGCCCTCCTCGAGACGCACCGAGCCGGTGGCGAAGGGCGCGCTGTCCTCCGAGAAGAGCGCGGGCCCCTCCGGCACGTCCAGGGCGAGCGGGCTGCCGTCGGGCCCGACGACGACCGGTGCGGGATGCCCGGCGCGTGCCACCGTGCACACCTGGGTGAACGGGTCGTAGACCGCGTACAGGCAGGTCGCGGTCAGCGGCTGGCGGTGCAGCGAGTCCCCGGGCGGCAGCGACCGGCGCTCGTCCACCAGCCGGTCGGCCGTGTCGTTGAGCCGGGCCAGCACCTCGTCGGGCTCCAGGTCGAGCCCCGCCAGGGCGTGGATGACGGTGCGCAGCTGCCCCATGGTGATGGCGGTCTGCAGTTCGTGTCCGTCCACGTTTCCGATGATCAGCGCGGTCCGGGCGCCGGAGAGCCCGATGGTGTCGAACCAGCAGCCGCTGTTGTGCCCCGGCAGCAGCACGTGCGCGGTCTCGATCGCGACGCGGGTGCCGTCGTGCTGGGGGAGGAGCCGGCGCTGGACGGTCGAGGCGATCACGTGCTCGCGGGCGTAGCGCAGCGCGTTCTCGATGCTCAGCGCCGTGTGGGCGGCGGCGGTCAGCGCGAGGGTGAGGTCGCGCTCGTTGTACGGATCGCCCCGGTGCCGGTACAGGCTCACCAGGCCGAGGACGGAGCCGTGCAGTTTCAGCGGGACCACGAGCAGGGAGTGCGCGCGGGTCGCCTCCATCATCCGTCGCGTCGCCGGGTCGGCGTCCAGCCACGGTGTGTCCGGACCCAGTTGGACGAGCCGCGGCCGCAGATCGGTGACGGCCAGGGCGAAGGGGGTCCCTTCGGGCAACTGGCGCAGCTCACCGACCAGGCTTTCCGGCACCGCCCCGGTACCCCGCACCGCGGCCCGGCGCAGCGGGACGTCCCGGCCCAGCGGGCTCAGCGGCGGATCGGCGCCCCGCAGCACCTCGTCCACCACCTCGACCACGGCCAGGTCGGCGAAGGCGGGGACCATCGCCGATACGAGCCCCTGACAGGTCGCCGCCACATCGAGCGAGTGGCCCGCCCCTCTGCGTACCGCCGCCAGGACATCGGCCCGGACATGCGCCTTGTCCCGTTCGTCGACGTCGACCACGGCCGCGAGCAGACCGAGGGGATGCCCGTCGGCGCTGTCCAGGCGGTGCAGGGAGACGTTCAGGCTGCGGGAGGGGCCCGGGGCCGGGGCGACACGTCCGCGGAGCGGGTGGTTGGTCACCGGCGCGCCCGTCTTCAGGACCTGGCGCAGCAGGTGCTCCGTCTCGGCGGGATCCTCGAGCAGATAGGCCTCGGTGAAGTGCAGACCGATGAGCTCGTCGGGGTCCACCGACTCGGCCAGCGCGTTGATACGGACCACCCGCAGCTCCGTGTCCAGGACATGCAGGCCCACCGCGAACTGGCTGAACAGCGTGTCCAGCAGCGCCCTCGCCAGGTCGTCGCCCATGTCCGCGCCAGAGGCCGTGGCACCGGTGTCCGACACGTCGCACCCCCAACGGGCTTCGCCACCTGTCGATCGGCAGCTCTCCGGACAGCCTGCGCGCGCCGGGGCCGCACCCGCCACCGCGCCGCGGCGAACGGGTGAGGCCGTGGCGTACGGGATTTCACATGGCGGCAACCTTTTCGGCACCGGCGGCCACTGAGAGGTACCCACCCACCCCCACTCCGGAAGGCACGTACCGTGGCTCTTGGGCATCCCCGCACTCCCCGCAGACGCCGCACCACCCGGACCCGCACCCTGCTCGGCGCCGTCACCGCCGGACTCCTCGCCGCCACCGCCCTGGTCGTCACCGGCCAGACCTCGCACGCCGCGACCGCGCGCCAGGCCGAGGCGCTGGACCGGGGCGTCGTCAGCGTCCACACCGACGCCGGGAACCTCATCAGCTGGCGCTGGCTCGCCACCGACGCCGACTCCGTCGCCTTCAACGTCTACCGCGCCGGTACGAAGGTCAACGCCTCGCCCGTCACCGGCTCGACCAACTACTTCCACGCCGGAGCCCCCAGCTCGGCCGACTACACCGTCCGCGCGGTCGTGAACGGCGTCGAGCAGGGCGACTCCGTGCACGCCATCCAGTTCCGGGCCGGCTACAAGGACGTGCCCATCAGCCCGCCCCCGGGCGGCACCACCCCCGACGGCGTCGCCTACACCTACGAGGCCAACGACGCGTCCGTCGGCGACCTCGACGGGGACGGCGCACTCGACTTCGTACTGAAGTGGCAGCCGACCAACGCCAAGGACAACTCCCAGTCCGGCTACACCGGCAACACGATCGTGGACGGCGTCAAGCTCGACGGCACCCGGCTGTGGCGGATCGACCTGGGCCGCAACATCCGCTCCGGCGCGCACTACACCCAGTTCCAGGTGTACGACTACGACGGCGACGGCAGGGCCGAAGTGGCGATGAAGACCGCCGACGGCAGCGTCGACGGCAGGGGCACGGTCATCGGCAGCGCCTCGGCCGACCACCGCAACTCCTCCGGCTACGTCCTGTCCGGCCCCGAGTACCTCACCATGTTCAACGGCCTGACGGGCGCCGCCATGGGCACCGTCGACTACGTCCCCGCACGCGGCACCGTCTCCTCGTGGGGCGACAGCTACGGCAACCGGGTCGACCGCTTCCTCGCCGGCACCGCCTACCTGGACGGCGGCAGGCCCTCGCTGATCATGGCCCGCGGCTACTACACGCGTACGGTGATCGCCGCCTGGGACTGGCGCGGCGGGGCCTTCACCCGGCGCTGGACCTTCGACACCAACAGCTCGACCAACACCGGCAAGGGGTACGACGGCCAGGGCAACCACCAGCTGTCGGTCGCCGACGTCGACGCGGACGGCAAGGACGAGATCGTGTACGGATCCATGGCGGTCGACGACAACGGCAGCGCCCTGTGGACCACGAAGAACGGCCACGGCGACGCCATGCACGTCGGCGACCTGGACCCGGCGCGACCGGGTCTGGAGGAGTTCAAGGTCGACGAGGACGGCTCCAAGCCCTCGTCCTGGATGGCCGACGCGAAGACGGGCCAGGTCCTCTGGTCGACGCCCGCCGGCGGCGACAACGGACGCGGCGTCAGCGACGACGTCTGGGCGGGCAGCGCGGGCGCCGAGTCCTGGTCGTCGGCGACCTCCGGGATACGCGACCCGCACGGCACGGTGGTCGCGAGCCGCAAGCCCTCCAGCACCAACTTCCTGGCCTGGTGGGACGGTGACACCACCCGGGAACTGCTGGACGGCACCCACATCGACAAGTACGGCACCTCCGGCGACACCCGGCTGCTGACCGGCGCCTCGGTCCACTCCAACAACAGCACGAAGGCCACCCCGGCCCTCTCCGGCGACCTGTTCGGCGACTGGCGCGAGGAAGTGGTCTGGGCGACCACGAACAACACCGCGTTGCGGATCTACTCCACGCCGTACGAGACCACCACGAGGATCACCACCCTGCTCCACGACACCACCTACCGCACCGCGCTGGCCTGGCAGAACACCGCCTACAACCAGCCGCCGCACCCCGGCTTCTTCATCGGGAACGGCATGGCGACCGCCCCTAGGCCCCTGGTGTGGACCCCCTGAGCTGCTGAAACGCGGCATCTGATGGAGCGAGGCGGCGGCTGCAAGCGGATCGCTCGCAGCCGCCGCCTCCCTTTGTCAGGCTGTCGGCTCATAGCCGGCCGGTCAGCGACCGCGCGGCGGCAGGTATCGGAGGAGTGGACATGGGATCAGAGTAGAGCCGCACACCGACAACGCCCCCACGTAGGGTCGGAGCGTGATTGAGACCATCGTCTTCGACGTCGGCGAGACCCTAGTCCGCGACGACCGCTACTGGGCCTCATGGGCGGACTGGCTCGACGTGCCGGCGCACACGCTCAGCGCCCTGGTCGGTGCCGTCGTCGTCCAGGGGCGGGACAACGCAGACGCCGTCCGGCTCCTCCGACCAGGCATCGACATCGCCGCCGAGTACGCCGCCCGAGAAGCAGCCGGCCGTGGCGAGCAGCTGGGCGAGCAGGACCTCTACCCGGACGTTCGCCCGGCTCTGACAGCCTTGCGTGAGCGCGGGGTTCGCGTGGTCGTGGCCGGCAACCAGACCGGGAAGATCGGAGAGTTGCTGCGCGCCCTCGACCTGCCCGCTGATTTGGTGGTCATGTCCGCCGACTGGGGTGTCGCAAAGCCCGCCCCGGCGTTCTTCGCGCGCGTCCTGGACGTATCCGGGGCCGGCCCGGAGTCAACCCTGTACGTGGGCGACCACCCCGCCAACGACATCATTCCCGCGAAGGCCGCTGGTCTCCGAACCGCGCATCTTCGCCGCGGACCGTGGGGGTACTGGTGGGCCGACGACCCGGACGTGCGGGACGTGACGGACTGGTCGATCGACTCACTGACCGACCTGGTTGACCTCGTGGGCAGGTGACGGGGCCCGGCTGCCTGAGGGCCGAGCCCGTCAGTTCGCCTGCCTCGCCGGGAATCGGCGAGTAAATTCGGGTTGTGCCACCCACTCCACCGGGCCCCGTGGGCCGACGCATCGCGTACTACCGCAGCGTCGCCCACCCGAAGATGACCCAGCAGCAGCTCGCCGACCGGGCCGGCGTCGCCCTCGGCACCATCCGCAAGATCGAGCGCGGGGAACGCGGCGTCACCGACCACACCCTCGACTCCATCGCCGCGGCACTCGGCGTAGACCCCGCCCGGCTCGTCGCCGACCGGGAGCACGTAGCCACCCGCATCCGTGACGCGCTACCCGCCGTGTCTGCGGCGATCGCCGCCTACGACGTCCCCGACGACGGCCCTGTCCGTCCGCTGCCTGAGCTGCGGACCGCGGTCGCACAGACCACTGCGTGGCGGCTGTCCGCCCAGTATCTGCAGATCGCCCGCACGGTCCCCGACCTGCTTGCCGAGCTCGCCCGCGCAGCCGCGGTAGCGCCGCCCGCGAACGCGCAGGAAACGGCTGGGCTCCTCGTCACCGCGTACCGGGCCGCCGACGCGGTCGCGTACAAGTACAGGGCCCGGGACCTCTCGGCCCGGCTCATCGAGTTGATGCGCTGGGCGGCCCCCGGTGCACAGGACCCGCTGCTCGCCGCCGCGGTGGGCTACGTTCGCACAGAGACGTTCTTCGCCGCCCACGCCCATGCCGCCGGACTACGGGCTTTGGAGCAAGCTCTCGACGCCTGCCCGATGCCCACCGCCCCGCAATCTACCGCTGCCCGGGGTGCGCTTCACATGCGGGCAGCCGTCATCGCCGGACGAGCCGGGCATGCCGACGCCGCGGACGAACACCTTGCTGAGGCACGTGCCTTGGGGGACCGGGTCCTGGAGGACGTCTACCAGGGCACAGCGTTCGGCCCGGACAGTGTCCGCATCCATGAGGTCAGTGTCGCCGTGAGCCTCGGCGACGGCCACGTTCAGCGGGCGTTCGACGTGGCCCGCGAGTGGAAGCCGTCGGCCGACCTGCCCGCCGAGCGCCGCAGCGGCTTCTACATCGAGCTCGCCCGCGCCCAGCTGTGGGGCGGGCTCATGGAGGACGCGTTCGAGTCCCTCAAGGTCGCTCGCCGGATCGCCCCGCAGCACACCCGCGAGCACCCATGGGTTCGGGAGGACGCGGCAACGCTTCGCCGTCTGAAGCGGGCCGACGCGGAGACGCTGACAAGTTTCGCCGAGTGGTGCCACGCCGACTAGTGCAACTCCGCGTTGATCCTGCGAGGGTCTGACGAGGGGTGCGGGGCTGCGGATGACTGCTCCGATGGACGGTTGCCCCCGCTGGTGTTGGTCTCTGGGCGCAATGGCATGGTCGTCAGCTATGGACGATTGGTTTCTGCAGACAGGCAGTGGGGCGCGATTCGATTGGGGGCCCGTCGGCGCGCAACGGCTCGCTGCGGGTATCGCGTGTTTGGTGCTCGTCGACGTGTTGTCGTTCACGACCTCGGTGACGGTGGCTGTGGAGTCCGGGACGCGAGTCTTCCCGTTTGGCTGGCGTGACGAGTCCGCGTCGAAGTTCGCTGATGAGATCGGCGCGCGGCTGGCCGTCGGGCGGCGCATGGCCACGCCGGCGTTGCCGTGGTCACTGTCTCCGACGGCGCTGAGAAGTGCTCCGTTCGCCCCGCGCCTGGTCCTGCCCTCTCCCAACGGTTCTTCGATCGCCGCCGCGGCCGGTGAGTCGATGGTGGTTGCGGGTTGCCTGCGCAACGCGTCAGCGGTGGGCCGTTGGCTCGCCCGGCACGGTTACGGAACCCTCGACCGCCCGGTCGCCGTGATCGCCTCGGGCGAGCGATGGCCCGACGGCAGCCTGCGCCCGGCGCTGGAGGATCTGCTCGGCGCCGGAGCGGTCCTCGCGGCCCTGCGGAATCAGGGTGGCGGCCCGCTGTCGCCCGAAGCAGCCGCCGCAGCCGACTGCTTCGAGGCGACGCCGGACGTCATGACCGCGGTCACCAGCAGTGCATCCGGCCAGGAACTCACGGACGGAGGCTTCGCCGGGGATGTGGACATCGCGACCGAACTGGACGTCTGCGACATCGTCCCGATCCTCACCGCCGGAGCGTTCACGGCAGCTGGATGACTACGCCTGGCTGGCTTCGACCGGCGTGGCGGTGAGTCAGCTCTTCACCAAGATGGCGACGAGGCCGGCCACGTTCCAGTTCGCCTCGGCGGAGTCGAGGGCACCGGGGCATACTGGTCGGCTGCCTCCGGCCTCGTCGGATCTGTCGAGCCCTAAGACGCCCCTACCTCGCCAACCATGCGTGATAGCGCGTACGTCCCAGTACGTCCCCACTGTGCACCGCCGCCACTACACCAACCACCGGCGTGGAAAGGAGCGTGAGAAGCATCGGTCCGTAGCCGCCGTCGGAGGCGACGGCCACAACAACGGCTTCACCGAGGTACATCGTGCCCGCGACACAGCCGGCGAGCAGCCCCCGCAACGGAGCTCGGGCGGCAAGCCATTCGGGCGACAGAGCAAGCGCCGCACCGGTTGCCGCACCGAGCAGGACACCAACCCCCAGGCTCCCTCCCACCATGACAATGCCCCGCATGAGACCTGTCAGGGCGTCGTGCAGGCCCGTGCGAAGCCACATCACCGCACCCACGAGCGCCATCGAGCCGAAGAGTGCCGCTGACGCCGACCCGATCCGTATCCCGAGCCGGACGCCCCGCCTTACTACAGCCCCAACCACCACGCACCCCCAGCTTGGCCACCCGTAACCCTACTTGGCGCATACCTGGGGCAGAGGGCGAGGTGTGGCCGCTTGCAGGCTGGTTGGGATGGCAGATCAACTACCCGGTCAAGGATCCGGGCAGAGCCACTAGGCGCCCCCGCTACCCCTCGCTGGGGTACTTGTGCCCCTGGCCGCCCTCCATGATCTGCCTGTCAGCAGGCACCGCGCAGATGGGACAGGGTATGAGTGCACCGACTCCCGCACCGGCCAGCGTCGTCGAGCAGCCGAGCTTCGCCCGATTACACGGCGAGGCGTGCTGGCACTGTGGCGCTGTCGCAGGGCCTCTTTTCCTGGCCGGGCAAGTGACCGTCGACGACGGCCGCGCCTGGACGGTCATGGCCTGCGCAGCCCACGAAGGCAGGCCGGCATGACTACGAGAGAACTCCCGCCGGTCACTGAACTGACCGAGGACCAGCAGCGTGGCCGGCATTGTGTGTGGTGCCAGGAGCGGCTTCGGCTCGGCGACGACATCAACCTCGGGGAACAGCGGGCCCGGCCAACGACTGGCGCCGCGTACAGCTGGTTTCCCCGGGCGTGCACCGATGCTGCCGCCTGCTCCGAGCGAGAGGCGGGCAAGCGATGACGGTGCGCACGGTAATCCGCCACGCGGACTGGACGATCGGTGTCGACCGAACCCCCGGCGCCTCGGGCCCCATCTACGAGATGGAGTGCACGACGTGTGGCGAGGCGTCGGACACAGCCGAGGAACGGACCTCGCCTGAGGACTGGGCGCTACGCCACACCGGCAGGCACACAGGCCACCGCGGATATCGCGCCATCGTGACGTCGTTCGTTCGCGTCGAGCCGGCTGTGGGTAACCCGCTGCACGGGGAGGGTGGTTGAGGGTCACCACGTGCGTGAGAGTTCTGGTCAGCGGCTGTATGCAGCGCCATGATCAACTGAAAGGAACTCAAAGAGGCGAGTTCAGACGTCATGAGAGCGCAGTAGAGGCGACTTCACGGAGACCGCACCGCGCTGGCCTGGCAGAACACCGCCTACAACCAGCCGCCGCACCCCGGCTTCTTCATCGGGAACGGCATGGCGACCGCCCCGAGGCCCCCGGTGTGGACCCCCTGAAGCACGGCTCGGGGTGAAGACTGCGAGCGGTCCGCCCGCAGTCTTCACCCGCACCGTCCGCCGCGTGGAGCGGCCGTCCGGCCGAGACGTCCTTCCGGGCCACGGGCTGTGACCGGGGGCCGGGCTCCTAGGTCTCAGTCGTGCTGTTCACAGCGTCCGCCGGACGCGGTGCGGTCATGTCGAGCAGGAGCAGGCCGTCGTGGTCGGGGCTGCCGGGTTCCGCCGTGTAGACGCCGATGCGCTGCCCGGGGGTGCCTTCCACCTGCAGTGACTGCGAGGTCAGGGTGAGCGTGCCGACCTGGGGGTGGCGGAACGTCTTGTGGGCGGGCTTGCGCCCGGTGACTTCGTAGCGTTCCCAGAGTCCGGCGAAGTCGGGGCTCTTGAGGAGGAGTTCGCCGACCAGGCTGGTGAGGTCGGGGGCGTCGGGGGCCGTGCCGGCGACGGCGCGCAGCCGGGCGACGCAGGCGGCGATCTGACGATCCCAGTCGGGGAACAGCTCCCGGGCCGCAGGGTGCAGGAAGAGGTAGCGGGCGAGGTTGCGGTACTTGACGGGCCAGTCGTCCAGGCCCGCGTACAGGGCGAGGCCCCCCGGGTTCCAGGCCAGCAGGTCCATGCTGCGGCTGATGACGTAGGCCGGGTTCGGGCGCAGCGATTCCAGGAGCAGCTTGAGGTGGGGGCGTACGGCCCGGCCGGGCGCGGGCGGCGGCGGAGCGTAGCGAGCCGCTCTGGCCGCGAGCTCACGCAGGTGCCGGTGCTCCTGGTCGTCCATGCGCAGGGCGCGGGCGAGTGAGTCGAGGACGGCGGGGCTGGGGCGGGTTTCCTTGCCGCGTTCCAGACGCACGTAGTAGTCGATGCTGATGCCGGCGAGGGTGGCCAGCTCTTCGCGGCGCAGGCCGGGGGTGCGGCGTACACCGGTGCCGACGGTGAGACCGACGTGCTCGGGGCTGGTCTGGGTGCGGCGGGCGCGCAGATAGCGGCCCAGCTCGGCGCCCTCGCTGTGCGCGCTCGTGGATGCCATACCTCCAGTCTCACGCGCCGCGGACCCCCGCGCGGCCGGGAGAGGGGCCCTGTCATTACCCCCGAAGAGCTCGCCCTGCCACACCGGAGCGATCCGGGTCAGGGTGGAAGAGCAGGACACCGGCACCCCGAGTGGCCGGCGCGGGCGCGGTCCGCCGGCCTGCACGACGATGAGGGTGCTGTACGACGCCACGACGCGAAGAGGGCGAGATGCGATACATCAAGCTGCGTGACCTTGAGGTTTCCCGGATCGGGCTGGGCGCCATGGGCATGTCCCACGGCTACACCGGCTCGGGCACCGATGACGCGGAGTCGATCAGGACCGTGCACCGAGCACTGGAGCTGGGTGTCACCCTTGTCGACACCGCCGAGATCTACGGTCCCTACACCAACGAGGAGCTGCTGGGCCGGGCGCTGAAGGGGCGCCGGGACAAGGTGGTGCTGGCCACCAAGTTCGGTCTGGTCTCGCACGGCGGCGAGGGCGCGTGGAACCTGGACTCCGGCCCGGCCAACATCCGCACCGCGGTCGAGGGCTCCCTGAAGCGGCTGGGCACCGACCACATCGACCTGTACTACCAGCACCGGGTCGACCCGAACACGCCGATCGAGGAGACCGCGGGCGCGGTCAAGGAGCTGATCGCCGAGGGCAAGGTGCGTGCCTTCGGGCTCTCGGAGGCCGGCCCGGAGACGATCCGACGCGCCCACGCCGTCCAGCCCGTCACCGCGGTGCAGTCCGAGTACTCGTTGTTCACGCGCGGCATCGAGGACCGCGTGCTGCCCGTCCTGCGGGAGCTGCACATCGGTCTCGTGCCGTTCTCCCCGCTCGGCCGCGGCTTCCTGACCGGCACGGTGCGCTCCACCGACCAGTTCGACGAGAACGACTTCCGCCGCGACAACCCCCGCTTCACCGGGGAGAACTTCCAGCGCAACCTGGCGCTCGCCGACGAGGTCAAGGCCCTGGCCGACGAAGCCGGTGCCACGCCCGGGCAGGTGGCCCTGGCCTGGCTGCTCGCCCAGGGCGACGACATCGCCCCCATACCCGGCACCAAGCGCGTGGCCCGGGTCGAGGAGAACACCGCCGCCGACTCCGTCGCCCTCACCGCCGAGCAGCTCGACCGGCTCTCCAGCCTGCCACCCGCCGCCGGCGACACCCACACCGAGGCCCAGGCCCGCATGCTCGAACGCTGATTCCTCCGCACCACCCCGTACGACCCCCGTTTGGAGCAGCAACCCCTCATGCGTGCAGCAGTGATGTGCGGAGCCGGTGACGTCCGCGTCGAGGGCCGGCCCGACCCGAAGATCGTCCAGTCCGCCGACGCCGTGCTGCGTGTCGTCGCCGCCTGTGTGTGCGGCAGCGACAAGGCTCTCATCCGCCCCTGACCACCCGCCCCCCACAGCGAAGGACCTCCCGCTCATGCAGACCGTCACCCTCAACAACGGCGTCGAGATGCCGCTCCTCGGCTTCGGCGTCTACCAGATCCCCGCCGAGGACACCGAGCGCGCCGTCTCCGAGGCCCTGGCCGCCGGCTACCGCCTGCTGGACACCGCCGCCGCCTACGGCAACGAAGAAGCCGTCGGCCGCGCCGTCAAGTCCAGCGGCATCCCGCGCGAGGAACTGTTCGTCACCACCAAGCTGTGGGTCCAGGACGCCCCCGCCCAGGACAACACCCGCCGCGCGTTCGAGACGTCTCTGACCAGGCTGGGCCTGGACCACCTCGACCTCTACCTGATGCACCAGCCCTTCGGCGACGTATACGGCCAGTGGCGCGCCATGGAAGCCCTGAACCGCGAGGGCCTGACGAGGGCGATCGGCGTCGCCAACTTCTACCCCGACCGGCTGATCGACCTGATCGTCAACAACGAGATCACTCCGCAGGTCAACCAGATCGAGACCCACCCCTTCTTCCAGCGCGCCGGCTACCAGGACCTCATGCGCGAGCACGGGGTGCAGATCCAGTCCTGGGGCGGCTTCGCCGAAGGCAGGAACGACCTGTTCACCAACCCCCTGCTCGCCGACATCGGCAAGGAGTACGGCAAGTCCGTCGCCCAGGTCGTGCTGCGCTGGCTCACCCAGCGCGGCGTCGTCGCCATCCCCAAGTCCGTGCGCGCCGAGCGCATGGCCGAGAACATCGACGTCTTCGACTTCCGGCTCACCGACGAGCAGATGGCCCGGATCGCCACCCTCGACACGGGCGGCTCCCTGTTCTTCGACCACCACGACCCCGAGATCGTCACCTGGCTCGCGGGACGCCGCCTGGACGCCTGACAGTGAGGATTAGCCATGGCATCGCCCGGCAGCCGGACGGCACCCGCCCCTCCCGGCGCACCGGCGTCGGGAGGGGCGGGTGCCGCCGGATCACGCCTCCAGCGCCGCCGAGACCACGGCCTTGGCCTCCTCCTGGACCCGGGCCAGGTGCTCGGCGCCCCGGAACGACTCCGCGTAGATCTTGTAGACGTCCTCGGTGCCGGAGGGGCGGGCGGCGAACCAGGCGTTCTCCGTCGTCACCTTGATGCCGCCGATCGCGGCGCCGTTGCCCGGCGCCGAGGTCAGCACGGCGGTCACCGGCTCGCCCGCCAGGGTGTCCGCGTCGACCTGCTCGGGGGAGAGGCGGGCCAGCACCGCCTTCTGCTCGCGGTCCGCCGGCGCGTCGATCCGGGCGTAGGCGGGCTCCCCGAACCGGGCGGTCAGCGCGGCGTAGTGCCGGGACGGCGACTCACCGGTGACCGCCTGGATCTCGGAGGCGAGCAGGGCGAGCAGGATGCCGTCCTTGTCGGTCGTCCACACCGACCCGTCCCGGCGCAGGAACGACGCCCCGGCCGACTCCTCGCCGCCGAAGCCCAGCGACCCGTCGGCCAGCCCGTCCACGAACCACTTGAAGCCCACCGGCACCTCGACCAGCTCCCGGCCGAGGTCGGCGGCGACGCGGTCGATCATGCCGGAGGACACCAGGGTCTTGCCGACGCCTGCCCCGGCCGGCCAGTTCTCCCGGTGCGCGTACAGGTAGTTGATGGCCACGGCGAGGTAGTGGTTCGGGTTCATCAGCCCGGCGTCCGGGGTGACGATCCCGTGCCGGTCGGCGTCGGCGTCGTTGCCGGTGGCGATCTGGTAGCGGTCGCGCTGCCCGATCAGCGAGGCCATCGCGTGCGGCGACGAGCAGTCCATCCGGATCTTCCCGTCCCAGTCCAGCGTCATGAACCGCCAGGTGGGATCGGTCAGCGGGTTGACCACGGTCAGGTCGAGCCGGTGCTGCTCGGCGATCCGCCCCCAGTACGCGACCGACGCCCCGCCCAGCGGGTCGGCGCCGATCCGTACACCGGCCCCGCGCACCGCGTCCAGGTCCAGGACGGAGGGCAGGTCCGCCACGTACGTGCCCAGGAAGTCGTACCTGCCGGTCGTGGGGGCGGCGAGCGCCCGGGTGTACGGCACCCGGCGGACGTCCTTGAGCCCGCCCGTGATGATCTCGTTGGCCCGGTCCTGGATCCAGCCGGTCGCGTCCGACCCGGCCGGCCCGCCGCTCGGCGGGTTGTACTTGAAGCCGCCGTCGCCCGGGGGGTTGTGGGACGGGGTGACCACGACCCCGTCCGCGAGGCCCGAGGCGCGGCCGCGGTTGTACGTGAGGATGGCGTGCGAGACCGCGGGCGTCGGCGTGTACCCGTCCTCGGAGTCGATGAGGACCTGTACGTCGTTGGCGGCGAACACCTCCAGCGCGGTGACCCGGGCCGGCTCCGACAGGGCGTGGGTGTCCGCCCCCAGGAACAGCGGCCCGTCCGTGCCCTGCTGGGCCCGGTACTCGCTGATGGCCTGGCTCGTCGCCGCGATGTGGTCCTCGTTGAACGCGGTGGCCGTCGACGAACCGCGGTGTCCCGAGGTGCCGAACGCCACGCGTTGGCCGGGCTCCGCCGGATCGGGGTGCAGCGCGTAATACGCCGTCACCAGCCGTGCCACATCGGTCAGGTCCTCGGGGCGCGCCTGCTGTCCGGCTCGTGCGTGCGGCATCTGCCACTCCTCCGTATCGGTCGGTCGGTGCGATCTGCCCGTGCGGTCATTTTCGCCGGTCGTGGCCGGCGGCGGGCGGGCGCCCCGCCGTGCCGACGGCCACCGCCGCCGCGTAGCCGGCGGGGACGGCGACATCGGCGACGGTCCAGCCCGGCGGGTCCAGCGGGCGCGGGCCGGTGCCCACGTGCTCGCGGTTCAGACCGCCCGCGAGGCCGACGCCCTCGCCCTTGAGGTACGCCTCCTTGCGGGTCCACACCCGGGCGAAGGCGGTGGGCCGCTCCTCCTGCGGCAGCGCGGCCAGCTCGGCGGCCTCGGCCGGGTGCAGCTGTCCCGTGATCTCCTCCACCACCCGCGCCTCGGGGACCTGTTCGACGTCCACCCCGACCGGTACGTCCGCGAACGCCAGCAGTGCGATGCCCCGGGTGTGCGAGAGCGAGAAGTGCACCCCGCCGCCGGTGGCCGGCCGGCCGTGCGGGCCGTCGCAGGACGGGCAGCGCTCCCGGGTCAGCCGTACGGCGTCCGGGGCGACGCCCTGGTGGGCGCCGAGCAGCAGGCGCAGGGCCACATGGGCGGCGGTGTAGCAGTCGCGGTCGGGCTGGAAGACGAGCTTCTCCAGCCGGGCGAGTTCCGAGGCGTCGAGGATGCCGGGAGCCAGTGACCGGGCGGCGTCGGACGTCCGGTCCGTGTCCACCAGCCAGATGGAGGGGGCGCCGGGCCGCCAGGAGGGCGCGGGCCCCCGGTAGCCGTCCTCGGTCAGCGTGAACTCGTGGGGCTGGTACACCGTTACGTCGTTTCCTCGGCGGGGACGGGCGCCGCGAACGGGCACCGGCTGGGCAGGGACGCTCATATCCTATGGAGGTCCGGGACGCGTCCGACGTATGTTCGATCACTGGGTGCCCCGTACCGCGCGGCGGCCCTTCGGACAGGAGAGAACGCATGTCCTCGGAAAGCCCGCCGGCCGTCGTGCTCCGGGAGGCCAGGGCGGACGACGCCGGCCCTCTCACCCGGCTGTTCCTCGACTCCCGCGCCGCCGCCATGCCGTATCTGCCTCGGGTGCACAGCGACGAGGCGACCCTCGCCTGGATGACCCGTGTGGTGCTGCCCGGCACCGATGTCCGGGTGGCCGAGACGGGGGAGGGCGGGGGAGCGCGGATCGCCGGCTTCGTCTCGCTGGACGGCGCCGAGCTGGAGCACCTCTACATCGCCCCCGGCCTGCGCCGCCGGGGCATCGGCTCCCTCCTGCTGGAGGCCGCCAAGGCGGCCGGCCCCGAGGGGCTCGCCCTGTACACCTTCCAGCGCAACACCGGGGCGCGGGCCTTCTACGAGCGCCACGGGTTCACCGCGGTCGCGTTCGACGACGGCAGCCGCAACGAGGAGAACGAACCGGACGTCCGGTACCGGTGGAGCCCCGCCGGGTGAGCCTTTTCTGCTGAGGGACGGGGAGAGCGAAGGGCGGGTCCGCGGAGGCGGACCCGCCCTTCGCCGTGCCCGGTGAGCCCCGGTGCGATCCCCCTCCCAACTGGCAGCTTTCGGCGGTTTGCGTATACGCGCAAGTTCCTTGCGTTGGAAGGCGGCTTTGGATCGCATGGCCGATTGGGCATTAATTACCCCTGTTGTCAGGGTAGTTGGCGCGCTCGTACGTGTCCTGTCGGCTTGCTTATTTCTGCCGGAACGGTGGACTCCATGTCAGCCTTCTGCAACTCTCTGACTGCAAAACGCAAAAGTCCACTCTGCTGGTGCAGGAATTCATGTACTGGCGGGTTTCACAGACGGAGCCGCGCCTCGGCCACCTCGCGTCGAGGCAGCAGATCGGGGACAGATGAGAACGCGACGCCGGAGATGGCGGATCCTTTCCGCGACCGTCTCCACCAGCCTGATGATGGTCGCCTGGCCGGCGCTGAACGCCTCGGCCGCCGGCGGCCCGAACATCGCGGCCGGCCATCGCGCCGCCGCGAGCAGCGGGAAGTCCGCCGGGAACATCGCCGACGGGCAGCAGTCGACGTACTGGGAGGGGTCGGGCACGTCCCTGCCCCAGTGGGTGCAGAGCGACCTGGGCAAGGTCACCCGCATCGACCAGGTCACGCTGAAGCTCCCCGCCGACTGGTCGGCCCGCCGCCAGACGCTCTCCCTCCAGGGCAGCGTCGACGGCACCAGCTTCTCCACGCTGAAGACCTCGGCCGCCTACACCTTCGCACCGGGCAGCTCCAACACGGTCACCATCGGCATCCCGGCCACCCGGACCCGCTTCGTACGGGCCGACATCACCGCGAACACCGAGGCCGGCAACGGGCAGCTCGCCGAACTGGAGGTCCGGGCCGCGGCGGAGTCCTCGGTGAACCTCGCCGCCGGGCGCCCGCTCACGGCCAGCAGCTACACCCAGACGTACATCGCCGCCCACGCCAACGACGGCAACCGGGCCAGCTACTGGGAGAGCCGCAACAACGAACTGCCGCAGTGGCTCCAGGCCGACCTGGGCTCGTCCGTACGGGTCGACCGCGTGGTGCTGCGTCTGCCCGACGGCTGGGAGACCCGCAGCCAGACGCTGAAGATCCAGGGCAGCGCCAACGGCTCGGACTTCACCGACCTCACCCAGCCCAAGGCGTACACCTTCAGCCCCGCCTCCGGTGAGACGGCGACGATCACCTTCGACGCCACCACCACCCGCTACGTCCGCGTCCTGGTCAGCGCCAACACCGTCCAGCCCGGTGCCCAGGTCTCCGAGCTGGAGGTATACGGCCCCGAGCCCGGTGACACCCAGGCACCGAGCGCCCCGACGCAACTGGCCTACACCGAACCGGCCACCGGGCAGATCCGGCTGACCTGGAAGCCGTCGACGGACGACACCGCCGTCACCGGCTACGACGTCTACGCCGACAACACCCTGCTGACCAGCGTGGCCGGTGACGTCACCACGTACACCGACACCCGCCCGGGCGGCACCACCGTCTCGTACTACGTGCGGGCCAAGGACGCCGCGGGCAACGTCTCGGGCAACAGCAACACCGTGACCCGCGGCGGGGAGACCGGCGACACCCAGGCGCCCACCGCACCGGCGAACCTGAGCTTCACCGAGCCCGCCTCCGGGCAGATCAAGCTGGCCTGGACGGCGTCGAGCGACAACAAGGGCGTCACCGGGTACGACGTCTACGCCAACAACGTGCTGCGCAGGAGCGTGGCGGGCGATGTCACCACGTACACCGACACCCAGCCCGCCGGCACCACCGTGTCGTACCTCGTACGGGCCAAGGACGCGGCGGGCAACGTCTCGGGCGACAGCAACACCGTCACCCGCAACGGCACCACCGGCGCGGCCTCCGACCTCGCCGTCGGCAAGCCCATCACCGCCTCCTCCGTGGTGCACACCTTCGTCGCGGAGAACGCCAACGACAACCAGCTCTCCACCTACTGGGAGGGCGCCGGCGGCAGCTACCCCAACACCCTCACGGTGAAGCTGGGTGCCAACGCGGACACCCGGAGCGTCGTCGTGAAGCTCAACCCGGACAGCGCCTGGGGCGCCAGGACCCAGAACATCCAGGTCCTCGGGCGTGAGCAGAGCGCCTCCTCCTTCACGAGCCTGGTCGCCGCGAAGGACTACGCGTTCAGCCCGGGCAGCGGCAACACCGTGGCCATCCCGGTCGACGCGCGCGTCGCCGATGTCCAGCTGAAGTTCACCTCCAACACCGGCGCGCCCGCCGGGCAGGTCGCGGAGTTCCAGGTGCTGGGCGCCCCGGCCCCCAACCCGAACCTCCAGGTCAGCGCGTTGACGGCGAGCCCGGTCGCGCCCGTCGAGTCGGACCCGGTCACGCTCACCGCGACGGTCCGCAACACCGGCGCCGTCGCCGCACCGGCCGGCAAGCTCGAATTCCGGCTCGGCGGCACCAAGGTCGCGACCGCCTCCGTGGGCGCGCTCGCCGCCGGGGCCTCCACGCAGGTCAGCGCCGGCATCGGGGCCCGGGACGCGGGCACGTACACGCTGAGCGCGGTGGCCGACCCGGACAACCAGATCATCGAGCAGAACGAGACCGACAACACCTACACCAGCACGTCCGGCCTGGTCGTCAAGCCGGTCGCCGGCTCCGACCTGGTGCCCACGGCGGTCACCACCTCGCCGTCCTCCCCGGCCCAGGGCGACAACACCTCCTTCTCCGTCGCCATCAGGAACCAGGGCACGGTGGCCTCCGCCTCGGGCGGCCACGCGGTCACGGTGACCCTGCTCGATGCCAAGGGCGCCACGGTGAAGACCCTCACCGGCAGCTACAACGGCGCGATCGCCGCGGGTGCGACCAGCGCCCCGGTGAACCTGGGTTCCTGGACGGCGGTCAACGGCTCGTACACCGTGAAGACGGTGGTCGCGGACGACGCCAACGAACTGCCGGTCAAGCGCGAGAACAACACCGCCGGCAGCTCCTTCTTCGTCGGGCGCGGCGCCGACATGCCGTACGACACCTACGAGGCGGAGGACGGCGTCACGGGTGGCGGCGCGAAGGTCGTCGGGCCCAACAGGACCGTCGGCGACGTCGCCGGCGAGGCGTCCGGCCGTAAGGCGGTCACGCTGAACGACACCGGAAACTACGTCGAGTTCACCACCCGGGCCAGCACCAACACCCTGGTGACCCGCTACTCCGTCCCGGACTCCGCGGGCGGCGGCGGCATCGACTCCAAGCTCAACATCTACGTGGACGGCACCTTCCTCAAGGCGATCGACCTCACCTCGAAGTACGCCTGGCTGTACGGCGCGGAGACCGGCCCCGGCAACTCCCCGGGCGCCGGATCGCCCCGGCACATCTACGACGAGGCGAACGTGCTGCTGGGCCGGACCGTCCCGGCGGGCAGCAGGATCCGGCTCCAGAAGGACGCGGCGAACACCAGCACCTACGCGATCGACTTCATCGGCCTGGAGCAGGCGGCCCAGATCGCCAACCCGGACCCGGCCGCCTACGCCGTCCCGACCGGATTCACCCATCAGGACGTCCAGAACGCCCTGGACAGGGTGCGGATGGACACCACGGGCAAGCTGGTGGGCGTCTACCTGCCGGCCGGTGACTACGAGACCGCGAGCAAGTTCCAGGTCTACGGCAAGGCGGTCAGGGTCATCGGTGCCGGACCCTGGTACACCAGGTTCCACGCGCCCTCCACCCAGGAGAACACCGACATCGGCTTCCGGGCCGAGGCGAGCGCCAAGGGCTCGACGTTCGCGAACTTCGCGTACTTCGGGAACTACACCTCCCGCATCGACGGCCCTGGCAAGGTGTTCGACTTCTCCAACGTGTCGGACATGGTCATCGACAACATCTGGAACGAGCACACGGTGTGCCTCTACTGGGGCGCCAACACCGACCGCATCACCATCAAGAACTCCCGTATCCGCAACACGTTCGCCGACGGCGTCAACATGACCAACGGCTCGACCGACAACCACGTCGTCAACAACGAGTCGCGGGCCACCGGTGACGACAGCTTCGCGCTGTTCTCGGCGATCGACGCCGGCGGCGCGGACATGAAGAACAACGTCTACGAGAACCTCACCTCGCTCCTGACCTGGCGCGCGGCCGGGGTTGCCGTCTACGGCGGCTACGACAACACCTTCCGCAACATCCGCATCGCGGACACCCTGGTGTACTCGGGGATCACCGTCAGCTCGCTGGACTTCGGCTACCCGATGAACGGCTTCGGGACCGGCCCCACGACCATCGAGAACGTCTCCGTGGTCCGCTCCGGCGGCCACTTCTGGGGCTCGCAGACCTTCCCCGGCATCTGGCTGTTCTCCGCCTCCAAGGTGTTCCAGGGCATCCGGATCAACCACGTCGACATCGTCGACCCGACATACAGCGGCATCATGTTCCAGACCGGCTATGTGGGAGGCCAACCGCAGTTCCCGATCAAGGACACGATCCTGACGGACATCTCCATCTCCGGCGCCCGCAAGAGCGGGGACGCCTTCGACGCCAAGTCCGGCTTCGGGCTGTGGGCCAACGAGATGCCGGAGGCCGGCCAGGGACCCGCCGTCGGTGAGGTCACCTTCAACGGGCTCAGGTTCAGCGACAACGCCCAGGACGTGAAGAACACGACGTCCACCATGAAGATCGACATCAACCCGTAGCAACCACCGCACACAGGGGCGTCGTCCGGCCCGCCGGGCGGCGCCCCGTGCTGTTCGCGCGCCGTTTTCCGCATGCGGCGTACCTAAGGCTGTCAAACTTTTACGAAAACTGCGCGAGATATTGCGTTCACATGTCGACGCTGGTTGAGTGTGCCTCGCCCCGGCAGCCAGCCGGCCGAGGGCCATCCACGCTCATGCCCGAAGGGGATCATCGATGAGAAGTGCCGGGTTGCACCGCACACGCCGTATCAGCCGTGCCTCCGCGGCTGCCCTCGTCACCGCACTTGCCCTGACCTCGCTCGCCTCCTGCGGCACGAGCAGCAGCAAGGGCGACGACTCGAGCAGTTCGTCCAAGGGTTCCTCCGACCCTTCGGCTCCGCTGGACCCGAAGACCAAGGTGACGATCTCGATCGACTGCATGCCGCCGGCGGCCAAGGCGGCGGAGCTGCGTGAGTGGAAGGAGGACATCAAGACGTTCAACGAGAAGTACCCGAACGTCACGATCAACGGGAAGTCCACCCCGGGCCAGTGCAACGAGCCGCCCCGCTTCACCGCCATGCTGAAGGGGAAGTCGCAGCCCGACGTCTTCTACGCCTACTTCAGCGACCTCCAGCAGGTCCTGGACAACGACGGGGCCGAGGACATCTCCGCGTACGTCAACGACAAGACGGTCCCCGCGCTGAAGGACATCCAGCCCCAGGTCGTCGACGTGGCCCGCAAGGACGGCAAGCTCTACGGCCTGCCGACCAGCAACTACACCATGGGTCTGATGATCAACCGGAAGCTGTTCGAGCAGGCCGGTCTCGACCCGAACACGCCGCCGGCCACCTGGGACGAGGTCCGCGCCGCCGCCAAGAAGATCGCGGGCCTCGGCAAGGGCATCTCCGGCTACGGCGAGTACAGCGCCGGCAACAACGGCGGATGGCACTTCGCCGCCACCCAGTTCGGCCTCGGCGGAGAGGTCGTCGACGCCTCCGGCAAGAAGGCCGCCTTCAACAACGAGACCGGCAGGCAGGTCCTCCAGCAGCTGCACGACATGCGCTGGGAGGACGACAGCATGGGCAAGACCCAGCTGCTCAAGTGGGGCGACCTCCAGAAGCAGATAGCCAGCGACAAGCTCGGCATGTTCCTCGCCGCCCCCGACGACATCGCCTACATGGTGCAGCAGCTCGGCGCCGAGTACGAGACCTTCGGCCTGGGCCCCATCCCCGGCGGCAAGGGAACCCTCTTCGGTGGCAACAACTACCTGATCAAGAAGGGCAGTTCGCCCGACCAGATCAAGGCCGCCATCGCCTGGCTCAACTTCAAGAACCTCACCCCCGGCAAGGGACAGTTCGACTGGGCCCGCACCAAGGCCGACAAGCTCCCCGTAGGCCTGCCGCAGCCCAACTTCTTCCTCGGCGAGAGCAAGACCAAGGACGACGCCGCGCGCGCCGCGAACGCGACGATGCCCGTCGAGAACTTCAAGGCCTTCATGGACAACCCCGTCCCCGGCAAGGCCGAGCCACCGAAGGCCCAGGAGATCTACAAGATCCTCGACAACGCCATGTCCGGCGTACTGACCAACAAGGACGCGGACATCGACAAGCTGCTCTCCACCGCCGAGCAGCAGGTCAACCAGGTTCTGGCGAACCAGTAACGGACGCGCGGGGCCGGGTCACGCGGACCCGGCCCCGCATCCGGACCCGTCCGCTACCGCGCTCGCAGCACACCGGCACCGAGGAGACGCCATGTCGGCCCCAACCCTGTCCCCCCGCAAGGCGACCAGGCCTCGCACAGGACACCCAGGCCCCGCCCACCGGGACTCCGCCCGCGAGGAGTTCCTGCGCGCCCTGCGCCGCAACATCTCAGCGCACGGCTTCCTGATCGGAGCGGTGCTCTGCTTCTCGCTCTTCTCCTGGTATCCGATGGTCCGGGAATTCATCCTGGCCTTCCAGAAGAACGAGGACGGCACCACCACCTGGGCCGGCTGGTCCAACCTCAGTTACGTCTTCAACGACCCGGCCTTCTGGCAGGCCTGGCGCAACACCCTGCTGTTCACCGTCCTCGCCCTGCTCCTCGGCTTCGTCGTACCGTTCGCCGTCGCCGTCGTGCTCAACGAGTTCCGGCACGGACAGGGCTACCTGCGGCTCCTCGTCTACCTCCCCGTGATGCTCCCGCCGGTCGCCTCCGTCCTGCTCTTCAAGTACTTCTACGACCCCGGCTACGGCCTCTTCAACCGCATCCTGGCCGTCTTCCACCTGCCCGAACAGCAATGGCTCCAGGACACCAGCACCTCGATGCTCTCCGTCGTCATCGCGGCGACCTGGATGAACATGGGCGGCGCCACCCTCATCTACCTCGCCGCGCTCCAGGGCATCCCGGGCGAGCTGTACGAGGCGGCGGAACTCGACGGCGCGGGACTGCTGCGCAAGATCTGGCACGTCACCATCCCGCAGACCCGCCTCATCCTCTCGCTCCTGCTGCTCATGCAGATCATCGCGACGATGCAGGTCTTCACCGAGCCGTTCCTGCTCACCAACGGCGCCGGGCCCGAAGGCTCCACCACCACCGTCGTCTACCTCATCTACCAGTACGCCTTCAACTTCAACAACTACGGCAGCGCGGCGGCACTCGGCCTCGTCCTGCTCGTCGTCCTCGCGGGCTTCTCCGCGGTGTACGTACGACTGAGCCGCAGCAGCGAAGACTAGGACGGGAGCCAGGACCATGGCATCGAACACACTTGTCTCCCGGCGCGGGAGCACTCCACGCACGTCCGCCCGGCGCAGGTCCGAGGGCACCGCCGAACGCGGCCGCCAGCGCACCCTGATCTCGCCGGCCCAGCTCGGCAGGTCCCGCGGCAGGGCCGTCTACTGGATCGTCTTCGGCCTGGTGACGGTCCTGTTCACGGCGGTCTTCCTCGGCCCCCTGTACTGGATGGTCACCGGCGGCCTGAAGACCACCCAGGAAGTGGTGCAGAGCCCGCCCACGGCCTTCCCCAGCTCCCTCCACACCGAGAACTACAGCCAGGCCTGGACGGTCATGGACCTGTCCCGACTGCTGTTCAACACCCTGTACTACGCCTTCGGCGCGCTCGCCTTCCAGCTGATCTTCGACGTCGCCGCCGCCTACTCGCTGTCCAAGCTGCGGCCGGTGTTCGGCAAGGTCATCCTCGGCATGATGCTGGCCACCCTGATGATCCCGGCCACCGTGCTCGTCGTCCCGCAGTACCTCACCGTCCTGGACGTGCCCCTCATCCAGCGCAACCTCGTCAACTCGCCCTGGGCGATCTGGCTGCCGTCCGTCACCAACGCCTTCAACATCTTCCTGCTGAAGCGGTTCTTCGACTCCATCCCCGGCGAACTCCTCGACGCCGCGGCCATGGACGGCGCCTCACCCCTGCGCACCCTGCGCTCGATCATCCTGCCCATCTCCCGGCCGATCCTCGGAGTCGTCTCCATCTTCGCCGTCGTCGGCGTGTGGAAGGACTTCCTCTGGCCGATGCTCACCCTGCCCGACCCGAGCAAGCAGACCCTCAACGTGGGCATCTACTCCCTGGCCAGCGGCGTACCCGAGAACGTCCTCATCGCCGCACTCACCATCGCGTCGATCCCGACGCTGCTGATCTTCCTGCTCTTCCAGCGCAACATCATGAGCGGTCTCACCGCGGGCGGCCTCAAGGGCTGAACCGCCCAGCCCCGGGGCGCGCCCCCGGACCGCCCTCCCCTCAGCACTCCGCCGCCGGCTCACCCATCCCGCCCCGCCGGCCGGGCCGGCGGCGGAGTCCCACCTGCCCGAAAGGAACGCCCCGTGGCAGCCAACCGTCCGTCCGAGGCCACCGCACCCTGGTGGCGCGACGCCGCCATCTACCAGATCTACGTACGCAGCTTCGCCGATGGCGACGGCGACGGCACCGGCGACCTGGCAGGGGTACGGGCCAGGCTGCCCTACCTCGTCGAACTGGGCGTGGACGCCCTCTGGTTCACCCCCTGGTACCTCTCGCCGCTGGCCGACGGCGGCTACGACGTGGCCGACTACCGCACCATCGACCCCGCCTTCGGCACCCTCGCCGAAGCCGAGAAGCTCATCGCCGAGGCCCGCGAACTGGGCATCCGCACCATCGTCGACATCGTGCCCAACCACGTCTCCGACCAGCACGCCTGGTTCCGCGCCGCCCTCGAAGCCGGCTCCGGCAGCCCCGAGCGCGACCTCTTCCACTTCCGCAAGGGCCGCGGCGCGAACGGCGAGATCCCCCCCAACGACTGGGTCTCCGAATTCGGCGGCACCCCCTGGACCAGGCTCGACGACGGCGAGTGGTACCTCCACCTCTTCGCCACCCAGCAGCCCGACCTCAACTGGGCCCACCCCGCGGTCCGCCGGGAACACGAGGACGTGCTGCGCTTCTGGTTCGAACGCGGCGTCGCCGGCGTACGCATCGACTCCGCGGCCCTGCTCGCCAAGGACCCCGCACTGCCCGACTTCGTCATCGGCACCGACCCGCACCCCTTCGTCGACCGCGACGAACTCCACGACATCTACCGCTCCTGGCGCGCCATCGCCGACGAGTACGGCGGCGTCTTCGTCGGCGAGGTGTGGCTCCCCGACACCGAGCGCTTCGCCCGCTACCTGCGCCCCGACGAACTCCACACCGCCTTCAACTTCAACTTCCTCGCCTGCCCCTGGGAGGCGGAGAAGCTGCGCGGGGCCATCGACGACACCCTCGCCGAGCACGCCTCCGTCGGCGCCCCCGCCACCTGGGTGCTCTGCAACCACGACGTGACCCGGACCGTCACCCGCTACGGCCGCGAGGAGACCGGGTTCGACTTCGCGGCCAAGACCTTCGGCACCCCCACCGACCTGGCCCTCGGCACCCGCAGGGCCCGCGCCGCCGCCCTGCTCTCGCTGGCCCTGCCCGGCGCGGCCTACCTCTACCAGGGCGAGGAACTCGGGCTGCCCGAGGCCGACATCCCGCTCGACCGCATCCAGGACCCGATGCACTTCCGCAAGAACGGCACCGACCCGGGCCGGGACGGCTGCCGCGTGCCCATGCCCTGGGCGGCAGGCGAACCGTACGCCGGATTCGGGGCCACCGAGGAGCCCTGGCTCCCGCAGCCGGCCGGCTGGTCCGCGTACGCCGCCGACCTCCAGACCGGCGACCCGGACTCCATGCTCGGCCTCTACCGCGAGGCCCTGCGGCTGCGCCGCACCGAGCCGGGCTTCAAAACCGGGGGCGAGCCCGGAATCAGGCGCCTGACCTGGCTCGACGCCGCGCCCGGGGTGCTCGCCTTCGCCAGGACCGACGGACTGCTGTGCGTCGTCAACCTGGCCGCCGAGGCCGCGGAGCTGCCCGCGCACAGCGCGGTGCTGCTCGCCAGCGGGCCCCTGGACGAGGCGGGCCGCCTCCCGCGGGACACGGCGGTGTGGCTGCGCGCCTGACGACACCCCCGGCCGTACGCCGGTGCACGGGCCCGGCCGCGTGGGAGCGCGACCGGGCCCGTGCGGCAGGTTCGCGGGCGGGCGGGGGCTGCGGCACAGTGGGCATATGGACGCTCCGAACGATCTCAACGCCCTCGCCGCCGAGCACCTGGCCGCCGCCCGCGCCGCGCCGCACGGCCGCAGCGCCCACCTCCTGCTCCACCAGGACCCGCTGCGGCAGACCGTCATCGCCCTGACCTCGGGCTCCGCGCTCGACGAGCACAACGCCCCGCCCGCCGCCTCGCTCCAGGTCCTGCGCGGCTCCGTCCGGCTCACCGCCGCCTCCGGCGACGTGGAACTGACACCCGGACGGCTGCACCCGATCCCGCAGGAACGGCACGGGCTGCTCGCCCTGGAGGACGCCGTCGTCCTCCTCACGGCCGTGAACCCCTGACCCCTTGTGGGAGCGCTCTCAGAGTCGGCAGGATGAGCCCGTGACCCGCCACCTTCCCGGCCCACGGGCCTACCGACCCGACGACAGCGCCCCCCTCTCGGACATCTGCATGCGCACCGCCGCGGGCGGCGGCGACGCCCGGGACCTGTACCCGGACCACGAGCTGGTGCCGTCCATCTTCGCCACGCCCTACGCACACCTGGAACCCGAGCTGACCTTCGTCCTCGACGACGGCACGGGCCGCCCGGTCGGCTACATCCTCGGCACCGCCGACACCCCGCGCTTCGTCAAGGAGTTCCGCGAGCACTGGCTGCCCCGGGTCGCCGACCGGCATCCGCTCCCCGAGGGCCCGCCGCAGAGCCCCAGCGACGAGATGACCCTCCTCCTGCACAACCCGGAGCGCATGGTCCTGGCCGAACTCGCGGGCCACCCCGCCCACCTGCACATCGACCTGCTGCCCGACTGGCAGCGCAAGGGGTACGGGAGAGCGCTGATGCGCACCTTCCTCGCGGCCCTGAACGCCAGGGGGGTGGAGGGCGTCCACCTGTCCATGCTCACCTCCAACACCCCCGCCAGGGCCTTCTACGACCGGCTCGGCTTCACCGAGATCCACGTCCCGGACCCCGGCCCCGTCACCTACCTCGTACGCGGCACGCAGCCGGATCCGTAGCCGGATCCCCGGCCCGTCGCCGCCCCGGCGGGTGCCGCCCGCATTTGCTGGGCAGGTACTCGTCGACCGCCGCCGCCCGGGCGGCGGGTCCCGGTGGGAGGCGTGTGACGTGAACGAGCGGACCGTGTGGCAATTCACCGACGACCGGGGGCAGTTGTCGGCAACCGGGGAGCGCCCGCAGCGGGTGCTCGCCTACATCCAGGCCGGGGCGACCCTGTGGGACCACGGCATACGCCCGGCCGGGCTCTTCGGCTCCGGCCACGACGACCCGGCCGCCCCCGACCCCGCGAAGACCGGCTCGCTGCCGCTGGACGGCATCGCGTACGCCGGGGCCGGCGCCACCCTGGACGTGGACGCCTTACTGCGCGGCGCACCGGACCTCGTCGTCGCCGTCAGCTACGGCGGCGGCCAGGTCTACGGCCTCGACCCCGAAACGGCCAAGCACCTGGAGGGCCACGTCCCGGTCGTCGTCATCGACGTGGGCCAGGCGCGCACCCTCGCCGAGGTCGGTGACCGGTTCGCGGAGCTGGCCCGCTCGCTCGGCGCCGAGGAGCCCGCGGCGGCGACCCGGGAGCTGGCCGCCGCGAGGGACCGGCTCCGCGCCCTGACCGCGGGCCCGCACCGGGCGCGGGTCCTCGCCCTGTCACCGGCCGGCCAGGAGCAGACCCATCTGGCCCGCCCCCGCATGTGGCCCGAACTGCGGGTCCTCGCCGACCTGGGCGTCAACCTGCTGGAACCCGCCGAGGGGCCAGGCGCCAACTGGGCCACGACCGGCTGGGCCGAGGCCGCCGCGCTGCGCCCGGACGTCGTCCTCGCCGACATCCGGGCCAACGCCACCCCGCTCGACGAACTGCGCGACAACGCCGAGTGGGCGGCCGTCGCCGGAGCGGCCCGGGTGGTCCCGTGGAACCCGGAGCCGGTGTGCAGCGCCCACGCCCACGCCCGGTTCCTGGAGCTGGTGGCGGACGCGCTGGGCGCTTAGGGCCGGTAGGGAGTTGTCCCGCGGCGTCGCGGTGTCCGGCGCCACCGCCTCCGGCGTTGTCCTCGGGCGACGATGCTCCTTTCCCCGAGTGCTCGGCTTCGCTGGAACAGGGGGACCCCATCCGCCTCCCTCCTCCGCCCTGGATTCGACGGCGCCGGACACCGCTCCTTGCTCCACGGGACACCTCCATACAGGCCCTGGGTGTGCCGGGGGCGACGCGGCGGGGGCGTGCCGCACCCGCCGCGCGCCGGCGGCCCGCCGCGTGCGAGGGTGCTGGGTGTCCGGAACGTCGTACCGGCGGGCGGACGCCCCGTCACCCCGTCACCGCACCCCGGGAGATCCCGCCCTCATGCTCGACCGACCCGACTTCCTGGTCATCGGTGAATGCGTCGCCGACATCGTCCGGCTCCCCGGCGCCCCCGACCGGGTCCACCCCGGGGGCAGCCCGGCCAACGTGGCCCACGGTCTGGCCAGGCTCGGCCACGACACGACCCTGCTCACCCAGCTGGGCCCGGACGGCAACGGCCGGCTGATCCGCGCGCACCTCGCCGGGGGCGGGGTGGAGGTGCGCACGGACGGCGCCCCGGACCCCACCCCCTCGGCCGTCGTCACCCTGGACGGCGAAGGGCGGGCCTCGTACGCGTTCGAGATCGCCTGGACCCTGGGCCCGGTCGCCCTGGACCGGCGGCCCCGGCACGTCCACACCGGTTCGATCGCGGCGGTGACCGAGCCCGGGGCGGCCGCGGTCCTCGCCGCAGTCGAGTCGCTGCGGCCTGCCGCCACCGTCAGCTACGACCCCAACGTGCGGCCCGCGCTGATGGGGGACCACGGGGCCGCCGTGCGCAGGGTCGAGCGGTGCGTGGGCCTCAGCGACGTGGTCAAGGCCAGCGACGAGGACCTGGACTGGCTGTACCCGGGCCAGGACGCGGCGGACGCGGCCGGGCGGTGGCTCGACGCCGGACCGGCCCTCGTCCTCGTCACCCGGGGCCGCGAGGGGGCCACGGCGCTGCTGCCCGGCGGACCGGTGGACATCGGCGCGCTCCCCGTCGAGGTCGTCGACACGGTGGGCGCGGGCGACGCCTTCATGTCCGGCACCCTGCACGCACTCGCCGCCCACGGCCTGCTCGGCGAGCCCGGCCGGGAACGGCTGCGGTCCTTGGACCGGCACGCGGTGGGCGACGTGCTGCGCCACGCGGCGGCCTCGGCGGCCGTCACCGTCTCCCGGGCCGGCGCCAACCCGCCCGACGGGACCGAACTGCGCGAGGCGCTCGGCCGGCACTGAACGGGCCGGACCCGCCGCCACCGATATTCGGCCCGCTCCGCCCGCACCCTCGGCGGGCCCCGGCGCGTTCCCCTTCAGAGGGCGGACGGGACAGGGGAGGGCCGCGGCATGGCGCGGGACGAGAGGACGACGACCGTGGTGACGGGCCTGGGCCTGGTCACCCCGGCGGGCGACGACGAGCACACCTTCTGGGCCGGGCTGTGCGCGGGCCGGTCGGCGGCCCGGCGCTGCGACGAACTGGCCGGCCTGCCCGCCGACTTCGCCTGCCGGGCCGACGGGACCGACCTGGACGAGGCCGTGGGCGGGCGCGCCGGCTGGCGGATGGCACGGTTCGTGAAGATGGCCCTGGTCGCCGCGCGCCGGGCCGTCGCCGACGCCGGACTGCGCCCGGACCGCTGGGACGGCGGCCGGGTGGGCGTCGTGCTGGGCGTCGGCGTGGGCGGGGTCCCCGTCCTCGTGGACAACGTCCGCCGGCTCGACGAAGGCGGGGCGCAGACCGTGTCCCCGCTCCTCGTGCCGATGATGATGCCCAACGCGGCCGCCGGCGAGATCGCCATCGACCTGCGCGCGCACGGCCCCAGCCTCGCCCCGGCCACCGCCTGCGCGTCGGGCGCCACCGCCCTGGCCACCGCCCACGACCTGCTGGCCGCCGGCCGGTGCGACATCGTCGTCGCGGGCGGCGCGGAATCCGTCCTCACGCCCCTCGTGGTCGCGGCCTTCGGCCAGCTGGGCGCGCTGTCGACGCGCACCGGCGATCCGGCAGGGGCCTCGCGCCCCTTCGCCCCCGACCGCGACGGCTTCGTCCTGGGCGAGGGCGCCGCCGTGCTGGTCCTGGAGCGGGCCGGGCACGCGAGGGCCCGGGGCGCCAGGGCCCGGGCCGTCCTGGCCGGGGCCGGAGCCGCCACCGACGCCCATCACCCCACCGCCCCCGACCCCGCGGGGCTCGGCGCCCGGCGCGCGGCCGAGACCGCCCTGGAATCGGCGGGCTGGGCCGCGCACCAGGTCGACCACGTCAACGCGCACGGCACCTCCACCCCGCTCAACGACGCGATGGAGGCCGCGCTGATCTCCGGTCTCTTCCCGCACCGCCCCTCGGTCACCGCCCCGAAGGGCGTCCTCGGGCACACGCTCGCCGCCGGCGGGGCGATCGAGGCCGCCGCCACCGTACTGACCCTGGAGCACGGAGTGGTCCCGCCGGTCGCCAACCTGGACGCCCCGCCCGCCGAGTGGGACATCGACTGTGTGACCGGGCAGCCGCGCCGCCAGGAGGTCGAGCGGGCGGTCAGCCACTCCTTCGGCTTCGGCGGGCACAACGTCGTGCTCGCCTTCGAACGCTCCCGGCACGCCGGCAGGTGAACAACTGCGCGATCCCGGTGTCCTGACCGCGCTCCGGTCGTTCAGCTTTGTATGACCACCATGCTGGACAGCACCGGCGCCACGGGGACCGGCGCCGAGCCCCTGGAACACCCGCTCACCTCCGTACTCCTGGGCGCCGACGCCCGCCGCGAACACGGTTTCTGGCGGCGGCTCGTCGCCACCGAACCGTTCCGCCCGCCCGCCGCGCCGGAGAGCGGCGGCACCCCCGACGAACGGCTCGCACGCGCGTACGCACGACTGCGTACCCTCAACAACGCCCTGGACAGCGCCGCCCGCCCGGCCTCCGACCCCCGGGCGCTGGCGGCGCTGCACGAATGGCTCGCCCCCGTCGACCCGGCTCTCGCGACGATCGCCGGCATCCACTACAACCTGTTCCTCGGCAGCCTCCTCGACCACGGGGCCGACGGCCCCCGCGACCTGTCCGACTTCCTCGCGCTGCGGCGCACCGGGACCTTCCTGTGCACGGAGGTGGCGCACGGGAACGACGCCGCCGCCGTCGAGACGACCGCCACCTACGACCCCGTACGCGAGGGGTTCGTGCTGCACACCCCGCACTGCGGCGCGCAGAAGTTCATGCCCAACACCGGGCCGGTCGGCGGCCCCAAGTCGGGGCTCGTCGCCGCCCGCCTGCTCGCCGGCGGAACCGACCACGGGGTGTTCCTGCTGCTGGTGCCCCTCACCGACGCCACCGGCCCCCTGCCCGGCGTACGCGTGCGCAGGCTCCCGGCGCGCATGGGCAGCCCCGTCGACCACAGCCTGACCTCCTTCGACCACGTCTTCGTGGGACGCGAGGCCCTGCTGACGGGCCCGCAGGGGCGGATCGACGACGACGGGGTGTTCCGCAGCGCCGTCGAGGGCCGCAGGCGCCGCTTCCTCGCCTCCATCGCCCGGGTCGTCACGGGCCGGATCTGCATGAGCGCCAGCGCCGTCGGCTCCGCCCGCGCCACGCTGGCCGTCGCGGTGCGCTACGGCGGCCACCGCCATGTCTCCGCCGGGCGCGGGTCGCGGCTGCCGGTGCTCGCGTACCGCACCCATCACGGGCCGCTCGCCGAGGCCATGGCCACCGTCTTCGCCATGAGCCTGCTGCACCGCCGCGTCCTGGCCCGCTGGGAGGCGGCCGAGGCGGGGCCCGAGCCCGAGCGCGAGGCGGCCGAACGGCTGGTCGACATCGCCAAGGGGTGGATCACCTGGCAGGCCCGTGCCGTGATCGTCGAGTCCCGGGAACGCTGCGGCGCCCAGGGGCTGCTGGAGAACAACGGGATGTCCGTGCTCGTCACCGGCGTCGAGGGCGCCATCACCGCCGAGGGCGACAACCTCGCCGTCCACTCCAGGGCCGCAGCCGCCCTGCTCGCGGCCGGCCCCGCGCACGAGCCGGCCGCCCCGGTCACCGGCGACCTCACCGATCTGCGGTTCCTGGTCAGGCTCCTGGCGCGGGCGGAGGAGCTGTGGTTCGCGCGCGCCGGGGCCCGGATGGCGCCGGTGGCGCCAGGCGACCCGCTGGAGCGGTGGAACGCGGCGTCGGGCCCCGCGCTGCGCGGGGTCGACGCGCACGCCTGCCGACAGGCGGCCGAGGCGTACGCCGACGCGGTCGAGGCGCTGCCCGCCGGGTCCGACCGGGACCGGCTGGGCGAGCTGGCCCGGCTGTTCGCCCTGGGCCGGGTCGCCCGCGTCAGCGGGGACCTGCTCGCGGCGGGCCACCTGAGCCCCGGTCAGGTCGAGGCGCTGACGGACCACACCGAACAGCTCATCGCCGCGGTGGCGCCCCGTCTCCCGGAGCTCGCCGAGTCCTTCGCCCTCCCCGACGAGGTACTCGCCGACTGGCCGATCACGGGGGCCCGCTACACCGACGCGTACGACGATCCCGAGGCCCACTGGCACGCGGAGGCGGGGCGATGAGGGGCAGGCGTGCACGACGGGCGGCGGAGACCGTACAGGCCCTCGGGGTGGGGGCCGTACTCCTCGCCCACTGGACCGCCGTCGCCCTGCTCGCGCGGTGGCGCGGGGCGCCGCGGACGAGCGGTGGCGAATCGGTTCGCCGCAAGGCGTAACCGGAGCGCCGCTGCTCAGTTGTTCCACGTCGGGGCAGTGCGCGCCGACGCCGGACACCCCCACCGGATGGACATGAGGAAAGGAAGACCATGAGCACGATTCACCCCCGGATCACCGACGTACTCAGCCGTACCTTCAAGGTGCCCGTGGCCGAGATCCTCCCGGAATCCACGATGGACAGCCTGGACATGGACTCTCTCGCGGCCGCCGAGTTCGCCGTCGTCCTCCGGGAGGCCACCGGGGTCGAACTGGACACCGGCACGCTGCACCGGCAGACCACGCTCGCCCAGCTCACGGCGCACCTCCACGCGTCGGCCGGCGACGGGGCCGCGGCGGGCACGGCCCGATGAGGACACCGGCCATCGCCGTCACCGGGCTGGGCATGATCACCCCGGTCGGCAACGACACCGAGTCCACCTGGGACGGGGTGTGCGCCGCGGTGAGCCCGGTCCGCACCGTCGCCGCGCTCGAAGGGTGCGCGATCGACTTCGCCTGCGTGGTCGACGGCATCGACCTGGACGCCGCGATCGGCCGCCGTACGGCCTTCCGGATGGGCAGGTACGTCAAGTTCGCGGTCCTGGCCGCCAGGGAGGCCGTCGCCGACGCGGGGCTCGACCCGGCGGGCTGGGACGGCAGCCGGGTCGCCGTCGTCGTCGGCACCAGCAGCGGCGGCTCCGCACACCTCACCGACCAGGCGCTGGTACTGGAGCGGCGGGGACCGGAGGCGACCTCACCGGCCGGTGTCCTGCTGACCATCCCCAACATGCCCGCCGCCGAGATCGCGATCGAGATGCGGGCCACCGGCCCCAGCATGGCCCCCTGCACGGCCTGCTCGTCCGGCGTCACCGCGCTGTCCGTCGCCCGCGACCTGCTGGCCACCGGGCAGTGCGATCTGGCCATCGCGGGGGCGACCGAGTCGACGGTCTTCCCGATCGCCATGACCGGGTTCGCCCGGTCCGGGGCGGCCGCCCGCGCGGACGGCGACCTGGCCCGGCTCAGCCGGCCCTTCGCCGCCGACCGGGCCGGACTCGTCATGGGTGAGGGTGCCGCCGTCATGGTGCTGGAGCGCGCGGCCGACGCGGAGGCCAGGGGTGCCGAGCCCCGGGCCCTGCTCGCCGGCACCGGTGCCACCACGGACGCCCACCACCCCACCAGCCCGCACCCCGACGGCCGGATCGCCCGCGCCGCCGTCGAGGCCGCGCTGCGCGACGCGGGCTGGCGGGCCGACGAGGTCGAGCACGTCAACGCGCACGGCACCGCGACCGTGCACAACGACGCCGCCGAAGCCGCGCTGATCAGCCGGATGTACCCGCACCGGCCACCCGTCACCGCCCCCAAGGGCGTGCTCGGCCACTGCATGGGCGCGGCCGGGGCGATCGAGGCGGGGCTGACGATCCTCACGCTCCAGCGCGGAGTCGTCCCGCCCGTCGCGAACCTGGACGCCCCCGCGCCCGGCTTCGACATCGACTGCGTCACCAAGCAGCCGCTGGTGCGGCCCGTCCGCCGGGCCGTCAGCCACTCCTTCGGTTTCGGCGGGCACAACGCGGTGGTCGCGCTCCAGCGCCCGTGACCGGCCGGCCGGTGGCGAACGGGGGCCCCTCGTCACCGGCCGCGGGCGGCACCGGGCTGCCCGGACGCTCGTGGTAGCGTGCCGGGGCCAGTCGAACTCCACCACGGGGGCGTCCGGCAAACCCCCGCGGCGTCGCGCCGCCCGGCACGCACGCTCGCGGCGTTGCCGAAAGCCCTGGTAGCTCCTTCCCCAAGCTCTTGATGAGCAGGGTAGGCCCCATCCAAGGACTTTCCGGCGTCTTGCGATCGCACGCACCGGCCGCCGCTCCTTCCTCCGCGGGGATTTGCCGGACGCCCCCAGGAGTCAGGGAATCCGGTGTGAATCCGGAACTGACGCGCAGCGGTGAGGGGGACGGGCGGGGCCACGGCCACTGGGAGACCCTCGTCCCCCGGGAAGGCGTCCCGTCCGCGTGAACCCGAGTCCGAAGACCTGCTGGCGACCGCAGCCCGGGACCGGGCGGCGGATTCCGTACAGCGGGTCCCGCGCATGGGCCCAGAGACGCCGAGGTATCTCCCGTGCCGCTCATAGGTCGTGGCCGTTCCGCCGCCCTGCTCACCGCCGCACTCCTGCCCCTGACGGCCTGCGGCGGGCCCCCGCCCGAAGCGGCCGGCGAGAAGAGCGGGTCCGGCGGCTATCCGGTCACCCTCAAGAACTGCGGGCGCACCGTCACCGTGAACGCCGCGCCCCGGCGTGCGGTCTCCGTCGACCAGGGTTCGACCGAGATCCTGCTCTCGCTGGGCCTCGCGGACCGGATCGCGGCCACCGCGACCTGGACCGACCCGGTGATGAAGGGTCTGGAGAAGGCCAACGCGGGCGTGACCAGGATCGCCGACAACCGCCCCTCGTCCGAGAAGGTCCTCGACCAGGAGCCCGACCTCGTCAGCGCCTCCTTCGAGTCGACGCTCGCCAAGGGCGGCGTCGCCCCCCGCGACCAGTTCGAGAAGCTGGGCGTCCCCACCTATGTCTCGCCCGCCGACTGCACGGCCAAGGACAACACCGAGGACGGCGACGGCGTCCGCACCGGCGCCCTGACGATGGACAGCGTCTACGGCGAAGTACGCGACCTCGCCCGCCTGTTCGGCGTGCCCGAACGCGGCGAGAAGCTCGTCGCGCGGCTCCGCACCCGCATCCGCGAGGCCACCGACGGCATCGACGCCTCCGGCACCTCCGTCCTGTACTGGTTCGCCAACTCCGAGGCTCCGTACCTGGCGGGCTGCTGCGGGGCGCCGGGCATCATCAGCCGGGAGCTCGGCGTGAAGAACGTCTTCGACGACACGCACGACGAATGGCCCCGGATCAACTGGGAGACGGTCGCCGACCGCAACCCGGACGTCCTGGTCATCGGCGACCTCACCCGCACCTCGCAGACCGCGGAGAGCGCCGCCGGGAAGATCGCCTTCCTGGAGTCGAACCCCGTCACGAAGGAGATGGACGCGGTACGCCGCAAGCGCTACGTCCTGCTCAGCGGCCAGGCCATGAACCCGACCATCCGAACGGTCGAGGGCGTGGAGCGACTGGCCGCCGCACTGCGCGAGTTCGGGCTCGCGGGATGACGGGCACCGAACGGGCCGCGGCGCCGCGCGAGCACCCGGCGCCGGCGGCCGGCGCACGCCCCCGCCTGCGGGGCCTTCCCGGCGGGCTCCTGTGGACCGGCGGCGCCCTGCTGCTCGCCCTGTCCATCGCGGTCGCCGTCACCATCGGCCCGGCCCGGATCTCCGTCGGGGACGTCTGGTCCGCCGTCGCCTCCCACCTCGGTATCGGCGAGGCACGGCTCAGCCCGATCCGCGACGGCATCATCTGGAACCTGCGCATGCCGCGCACCCTGCTCGCCGCCGTCTGCGGAGCGGGGCTCGGGATCTGCGGGACGGTCATGCAGTCCCTGCTGCGCAACCCGCTGGCCGACCCGTTCGTCCTCGGCGTCTCCTCCGGGGCGTCCACCGGCGCGGTCCTGGTGGTGGTGCTCGGCGTCGGCGGGGGAGCGGTGTCGCTGCCGGCCGGGGCCTTCCTCGGGGCGCTCTGCTCCTTCGCGCTGGTGATGCTGCTCAGCCACACCCTCGGCGGCGGCACCGACCGGGTCGTGCTCTCCGGTGTCGCCGCCATGCAGCTGTTCTCGGCGCTCACCTCCTTCGTCGTCATGACGGCCGCCGACGCCGAGCAGACCCGCGGTGTGCTGTTCTGGCTGCTCGGCTCGCTCGCCGGGGTCGGCTGGACCGACGTATGGGTCTGCTCGGCCGTCCTCGGCGTGAGCCTGCTGATCTGCCTCGGCCACGCCCGTACGCTCGACGCGTTCGCCTTCGGCCAGGACGCGGCCGCCGCCCTCGGTGTGCGCGTCGGACGCGTCCGCACCGTCCTGCTGTGCACGACCGCGCTGCTGACCGCCGCGCTCGTCAGCTCGGCCGGGGCCATCGGCTTCGTCGGACTGGTCCTGCCGCACGCCGTCCGGGCGCTCACCGGCTCCGGCCACCGCAGGCTGCTGCCGCTCACCGCGCTCGCCGGGGCCGTCTTCCTCGTCTGGGTCGACACGCTCGCCCGGACCGTCCTCGACCCGCAGGAGGTCCCGGTGGGTGTCGTCACCGCCCTGATCGGGGTGCCCGCCTTCGTCCTCGTCCTCTACCGCACCAGGCGGCCCGCGTGACCGGAACAGCGGCCGAGGGCCTGCGTGCCTGCCGGGTCAGCCGGGAAGCCGGCGGCCGGCTCCTCCTGGACGGCGTGACGCTCGCCCCGCAGCCGGGCACCACCGTGGGGCTGCTCGGCCCCAACGGCTCCGGCAAGTCCACGCTGCTGCGCATCCTGGCCGGGGTCCTCGCCCCGCACGCGGGCGTCGTCACCCTGGACGGCGAACCCCTGGCCGCGGCCGGCCGGCGCGCCGTGGCCCGGCGGGTCGCGGTCGTCGACCAGCACGCCGTCACCCAGGACGAGCTGAGCGTCCTGGACGTCGTGCGCCTGGGCCGCATCCCGCACCGCCGCGCCTGGTCGGCCCCCACGGAGGCGGACGCGGCGGCGGTGGACGAGGCACTGGAACGCACCGGCCTCACCGCCCGGCGCGGCCAGTCCTGGCACACGCTCTCCGGCGGGGAGCGCCAGCGCGTCCAGATCGCCCGCGCGCTGGCCCAGCAACCGCGTGAACTCCTGCTGGACGAACCGACCAACCACCTGGACATCCAGCACCAGCTGGAACTGCTCTCCCTGGTCACCTCGCTGCCCCTGACCGCCGTCATCGCCCTGCACGACCTCAATCTGGCCGCCATGTTCTGCGACCGGATCGCGGTGCTGAGCGGAGGCCGGGCGGTGGCCTGGGGCACCCCCGCGCAGGTGATCACCGAGGAGCTGATCGAGGACGTCTACCGGGTGCGGGCCGTCGTGACACCGGACGGGCCGCAGGGCCGCCCCTCGGTACGCTTCCTGCCCTGACCGGCACGGCACCAGCCGGGCACAGGCGAGGGCGGACCCGTCCGCGGGTCCGCCCTCGCTTGTCGTGCGCTGCGGCGGTCATGCCGGCGGGGGTCAGCGGTGGCGTCCTCGGCCCAGGTCGCCGCCGGTGTCCTTGCCGCCCATGTCCTTGCCGCCCTTGGTGGTGCCGTCCGCGTAGTCGATCTGTTCCTTGCGCAGCTCGGCGGAGACCTCCTTCTGCTCCGTCACCTTCTGGGTTTCCATCCGCACGCGTTCGACCGGGACGGTCTCCTTGCGCATCGTGGCGCGCTCGGCGTGCAGGGTGACCTCCACGTCCTGCTCCGTGAGGTCCCCGCGGGCGACCGTCCGGTCACCCGGCTGCAGCGGTTCACGGACCACGCGCACCTCTTCGTGCGAGACCGGCACGCTGCGCGTGACGTTCTCGGTGACGACGTACTTGTGCAGACGGGCCTTGCCGCTCTCGTACTCCTCGGTGCCGATGTGCAGCTGCTCCTCGGAGCGGATCATCTCCTCCTTGCCACCCATGCCGGCGCCGGACCGCTGGGCACCCGCGCCGGCCCCGGCCAGCGGACGGGCCGCGCCCGCGGCGTCGGTGTCCCGGTGCCTCCCGGTGCCGGCCGTCCCGGTCCGGTCCATGCCGGAGGTGCCTGCCGCACCCATGGCCCCTGCACCGGCCCCGGCCCCGGCTGCCGCGCCGGCGCCCGCCGCGCCCATGGTGCCGGTGCCCGTGGTGGTCGGTGCGCCGGTCCCGGAGCGGTCGCCGAGGTTGCCCCTGGTGTTCCGGGTCAGGCCGTAGTGCCGGTACAGCTCCTCCTCCTCGGACACGGACAGGTGCGCGTCCGCGTCCACCCGGGGCGCCTCCTTGACCTGGTCCTTGCTGTGGGAGATGTGCAGGTCGGAGCCCACTCGACGGGCTCCGGCGAGAGGCACGAAACTCTCCTTCATGCCGAACAGGCCGGTCTTCACCGTGATCCAGTCCGGGCGGCCGGTGTTGTCGTCGACATACACGCGGCCCACGTTGCCGATCTTCTCGCCCTCGGTGTCGTACACCGTCAGGCCGTCGAGCTCTCCGGAATCCGTGAAACCGTCAGCGGCTCCCATATCCGATTCCTCCTCGCCCGGGCGCGTCCTGTGGGTTGGGTCCAGCAGAGAAGGCGCGTCCGGATTCCATCGCGCCTCACCCGGATGGACGCTGCAACCGCCCGGCCACCGGGGGTGGCGCGCGGTATCCGCCTCGGACCGCCGCAGCCCCCGTGTCACGCGGGTGCGAGGCACTTGCGCCCATTACGCCATCCGGGTGAACGAATCGGGTGGCGGGCGCCACAGAGAGGGGAGGGGGGCTCCCGGGAGCCCCGGCCCCGGCACATATGATCGGCGGGTCCATGCCGACCGACGTCCTGCCGCGCCACCGGGGGTGCCCCATCCGTTCCGTACGCATCCGGCTCCCCGAACAGCGCGGAGAGCTGCTCGCCCGGCGGGAGGACGGTCAGGACCTGCACCACCTCGTATGGCGGCTGGGACCGGGGTGGCGGGTGTGCAGCAGCGCGGTCCTGGGCGGCGGCATCGGCCCGCGCGACTGGATCCTCAACGCGCAGGTGCCCGGCGGGTACCCGCGCATGGACCCGGACCGCCACCTCGCCGAGATCGCCGCCGCCGCGCACCTCACCGGCCCCGGCGCCGGCCTGATGACCGCCGCGGACGTCACCGCGTACACCGCCGCCGCCGACGAGGGCGTGCACGCGACCGCCACGTGCGGCCTGGGCGTACGCGGCTGGGCCGCCGTCCCGGGCGAGGGAACCGGCGGGCCGCCGCGCCCCGGCACCGTCAACATCGTGGTGACGTTGCCCGTCCCCCTGTCCGACGCCGCGCTCGTCAACGCCGTCGCCACCGCCACGGAGGCCAAGGTGCAGGCGCTCCTGGACGCCGGGCTCGACTGCTCCGGCACCCCCACCGACACCGTCTGCGTCGCCGCCCCCGTCGCCTCGCCGGACACCGGGGCCGTCGAACCGTTCGCCGGGCCGCGCTCCCGCTGGGGCGCGCGACTCGCCAGAGCCGTACACGCCGCCGTGCTGGAGGGCGCGCTGCGGCAAGCCTGAGAAGCCGAAGCCGCCGCGCACCGGGCCTGGGCGCGGCCGACGAAGGGAACCCCCATGACCTCAGCAGTCCCCGCAGCACCGCAGCGGCCGGTCGTCGCCGTCCTCGGCACCGGGATCATGGGCGCGGCGATGGCCCGCAGCCTGCTCCGCGCCGGTCTGGAGGTCCGGGCCTGGAACCGCACCCAGGCCAAGGCCGCGCCGCTCGCCGCCGACGGCGCCACCGTCACCGAAACGGCGGCCGAGGCCGTGCGTGGCGCCCACGTCGTACTCACCGCGCTCACCGACACGACCGCCGTCGCCGCCGCGCTCACCGCCGCGTCCGAAGGGCTGCACCGGGGGCAGGTGCTCCTCCAGACCTCCACGGTCGGCCCGGACGGCGCCGTCGAACTCGCCCAGCGCGCCGCGGACCTGGGGCTCGTCCACCTCGACGCCCCGGTCTCCGGCACCCGGCAGCCCGCCGAGCAGGGCGCGCTGACCGTCCTCGTCTCCGGCCCCGCCGCGGCCCGCGCGGTGGTCGAACCCGTGCTGGAGGCGATCGGGCAGCGCACGGTCTGGGCCGGCGAGGAGACGGGAGCGGCCTCCCGGCTCAAGCTCGTGCTCAACGCGTGGGTGATCAACATGGTGGGCGGCGTCGCGGAGTGCCTGAACCTCGCCGAAGGGCTCGGCGTCGACCCGCGCGCGTTCCTCGACGTCGTCGAGGGCGGGCCGCTCGACTCGGGCTACCTGCAGACCAAGTCGGCCGCCGTCCTGGACGGGGACCTCACGCCGAGCTTCGCCCTGTCCACGGCCCTCAAGGACACCCGGCTCATCCTCGACGCGGCCGGGCAGGCCGGGGTCCGGCTGGACCTGACGGCCGCCTCGGCCGCCCGCTTCGAGCGCGCGGAGGCGGACGGACACGGCGACGAGGACATGATCGCCACCTACTACGCGGGCAGGGCCCCCGAGCGCGACGGCGGCTGACCGGTCCGGGGCGGCCACCGCCGTACGGCAGGAGCCGCCCCACCGGTACGGGGGAGCCCGGTGGGGCGGCCTAGACCAGCGTGCCACAGGACCGCGCACCGCGGGGGCCGACCGGCTCGTACACGGCTGGAGTCGAGTCGAAACCGACGGTACGGGAATAGCCGCGCGCCACGCGTCCTTGCCGCAGCTGTGGCCCGGGACAGCCGGGCGCCGGAGTACGGACCAGGGGAGAAGGAGCTCATGCCGGAGATCTGGACCGCCTCGCCCACCGTGGCGGGCGAGGCGTTGCACGCGGTGGAGGACGGCCACGCGCTCGGTACGACCGTGATCGAGGTGCCCGCGTGAGCGCGCCCCTGATCCCCGGCAGCGCCGGCCACCCCCTGGACGACCCGGTGGGCACCGCCCTGCGGGGCCCGCACGCCCACTTCGCCGAGCGTCGCGGCCGTGTGCTGCGCTACCCCGCCGAAGTCGCCCCCTGGGTCGCGCTCCCGCCGGACCCGGGCCCCGCCGACTGGGCCGACGCGGCGGCGCTCACCGGACCGGGCGGAGCCGTCACCATCACGGCGTTCCGGGAGCCCCCGCCCGAGGACTGGGAGGTCGTCTTCCACGCCGAGGGCGTCCAGCTGGTGGACGCGGGCGTGGACGCGGCGCCCCTCCCGGAAGCCGTTCGGCTCGGCCCCGCCGACGTGCCGGAGATGCTCGACCTGGTCGCCCGCACCCGGCCGGGTCCCTTCGAGCCCCGGACCGTCGAACTGGGCACCTACCTGGGGGTGCGCCGGAACGGGGTGCTCGTCGCCATGGCCGGCGAACGCATGCGCCCGCCGGGCTGGAGCGAGATCAGCGCGGTCTGCACCGATGAGTCGGTACGCGGTCAGGGCCTCGGCGGCGGACTCGTGCGCGCCGTCGCCCACGAGATCAGGCAGCGGGGCGAGACACCGTTCCTGCACGCCGCGGCCGCCAACACCGGGGCCGTGCGGCTCTATGAATCGCTGGGCTTCGTGCTCCGCCGCCGGACCGCCTTCCTCTCCGCCCTCGTACCCGCCCGGGCGGCCGGGCCCACGTCCGGTCAACCCGTCGGCACAGCGACGGCCGTGCGCTGAGCAGGTCGGTTTCCCCGCGCCCAGCCACTCCGCTCCGCGTTCCGGGACCTTCGGCAGGTGCGCCGGGGACGTAGGACTCATGTGTTCTGTCTCACTTCCGGGTCGAATGGAAGGGAGCGCCGGCACCCGGCCGGCAGATCCCGGAAGGAGAGAGCCGTGACCTTCGGACCCCTGAGCCGGCCGGCGCCCCGCGTGGCACTTCCCGGCGCCGAGGCGGGGGAGGCTGCCGCACGTGCCCCACGCCTCGGGAACGGGGCGCTGTCCGGCGGACTGGCTCTGCTCACCGCCGTGATCGTCGCACTCGACGTCCTCTCCGGCGCCGATCTGCAGCTCACACCGCTGCTGGTGGTCGCGCCGGCCCTGGTCGCGGCCTTCGGCACCGTCGCCCAGACCGTGCTCGTGGCCTCCTGGGTCACCGGAGTGGCCGTCGTGACGCGGCTGGCGATCGGCGGCATCCCCTGGGACGTGATCAGCAGCCTCGTCTTCACCGTGTTCGCGGGCCTGCTCAGCGTCGGCGCCTGCGCTCTGCGGGTCGGGCACGCGACCGAGATCGCCAGGCTCCGCTCCGCCGCCGTGGCGCTCCAGCGCCAGATCCTGCGTCCCCTGCCGATCCCGACCGACCAGATCACCGCCCACGGCACCTATACGCCGATCGAGGAGGACCGCCTGGTCGGCGGGGACATCTACGAGGTCGTGCAGTCGCCCCACGGCACCCGTGTGATCATCGGCGACGTGCAGGGCAAGGGGCTCCCCGCCATCGGGGCGGGCTTCGCCGTCCTCGGCGCGTTCCGCGAGGCGGCCATCCGCGAGCCGTCCCTCGTCGGCCTCGTCGACTGCCTGGAGGACGCCGTCGCCCGGCAGAACGCCTTCTCTGCCCAGACCGGCGAGACGGAACGCTTCGTCACCGCGCTCGTGCTCGGATTCGACGGCGACGGCCGGGTCCGGGCCGTGAACTGCGGCCATCTGCCGCCCCGCCTGGTGCACGGCGGGGTGGCCGTCCCGGTCCCGCTGCGCCGTACCTCGGTACCGCTGGGCATGGCCGAACTCAGCAGCGAGGGCCGTACCGCGGAACGGCTCGACTTCCCGCCCGGCGCGACGCTCCTGATGTTCACCGACGGCGTGACCGAGGCGCGCGACGCCGAGGGGCACTTCTACCCGCTCGACAGCCGGCTGAGCCGCTGGGCGCGCCGGCCTCCCCGGGAACTGCTCGACGCGCTCGAATGCGACCTGGAGGAGTTCTCCGGCGGAGTGCGGCGCGATGACATCGCCGTACTGGCCCTGCGCCGGGTCACCGCCGCCCCCGCCCCGTCCGAGCCGACGGGGCCCGAGGCGATGCGGCGGCCCGCCGAGGTGGGCAGCGGGCGGTAACAGGTACATACCAGGCACTCCATGTCCCGGCGAGACTTCTGTCTCGTCGGGACATTTTCAGGTGTACGGTGAAACCATGCAAGCGGAACAAGAGATTCCGGAAAGGCGTGGCCGCAAGGCCCGCCGGACCCGGGAGGCACTGGCCCGGGCCGCGTTCGAGCTCGTGCTCGACCGGGGGCTCAGGGAGGTCACGGTCGAGGAGATCGCGGAACGCGCGGACGTCGACCGCCGCACCTTCAGCCGGTACTTCGCGAGCAAGGAGGCCGCCGTCCTGGAATCGGTCCGGGGCGACGGCGACCGGATCAACGAGGCCCTGCGGGCCCGGCCGGCCGGCGAGCCCCCGCTCACCGCCTACCGCCGGGCCGTTCTGGACTGGCTCGCCGACCCCGCGGTACCGGCCTGGCACCGCCGCCCGCGGATCTACGAGCTGCTGGTCCTCGCCGAGCGCGAGCCGACCCTCTACGCCGCGTTCCACCACATCCGGGTGGACGCCCAGGAGGAATCGGTCGCCATCGTCGCGGACCGGCTCGACACCGACCCCCTCAGCGACCTGCGGCCCGCCGTCGCCGTCGCCGCCGGAGCCGGCGCCCTCCTCGCCGCCCAGGCCGCCTGGGTCCGGGGTAGCCGCCCCGACGAGCTGCCCCGGCTCGTCGAGCGGGCCTTCGACGCCCTGGCCGGAGAGCTGTTCACCCCGGCCCCGCACAGCACCACCAGCACCACCAGCCCCACGGAAGGAAACGGCACACCATGAGCACCACCACCCCCGCCGACCAGGAGTTCGCCGGCCGCACCGCCCTCGTCACCGGAGGGGCCTCCGGCATCGGCCTGGCCCTCGCCCACCGCCTCGCCGGTGCGGGTGCCTCGGTCGTCGTCGCCGACTACAACGAGGACAGCGCCCGCAAGGCGGTCGCCGCACTGGAGAGCGCCGGCGGCCGGGCCGCCGCCGTGGCCCTGGACGTCACCGACCCCGCGTCCGTCGAAGCGGGCGTAAGGTTCGCCGTCGACACCTTCGGCGCGCTGCACCTCGCGGTGAACAACGCCGGCATCGGCGGCCCCAGCCACCCGACCGGCGAATACCCCCTCGAGAGCTGGGACCGGGTCGTCGCCACCAACCTCAGCGGCGTCTTCTACTCGATGCGCTACGAACTGCCCGCCATCGTCGCCGCGGGCGGCGGCGCGATCGTCAACATGTCCTCGATCCTGGGCACCAACGGCTTCGCCGGTTCACCGGCCTACGTCGCCGCCAAGCACGGCGTCGTCGGCCTCACCAAGTCCGCCGCCCTGGAGTACGCCGCCCAGAACGTCCGGATCAACGCGGTGGGCCCCGGCTTCATCGACACCCCGCTGCTGCGCGACACGGAGGCCCCGGCCCGCGACCACCTGATCTCGCTGCACCCGGCGGGCCGCCTCGGCACGTCGGAGGAGGTGGCGGAGCTCGCCGCGTTCCTGCTCTCCGACCGCGCCTCGTTCATCCACGGCAGCTACCACCTGGTGGACGGCGGTTACTCCGCCTCCTGAGCCGCCGGCAAGGAGAAGAGGAGCAGGGGGGACCACGGGGGTCCGGGGGGCAGCACATGAGTCACAGAGGTCGAGGAGGACCCCATGAAAGCAGTTCAGTACCGAGAGATAGGCGCCGCACCCGAGGTCGTCACGGTCCCCGACCCGGAGCCGGGCCCCGGCCAGGTGCTGCTGAAGGTCACGGCAGCGGGCGTCTGCCACTCCGACATCGCCGTGATGAGCTGGCCCGCCGACCAGTTCCCGTACCCGCTGCCGCTCACCCTCGGCCACGAGGGCGTGGGGACCGTCGCCGCGCTCGGTGACGGCGTCAGCGGCCTGGAGACCGGCCAGTCCGTCGCCGTCTACGGCCCCTGGGGCTGCGGCACCTGCGTCAAGTGCGCCGAGGGCAAGGAGAACTACTGCCTGCGCGCCGCGGAGCTGGGCATCAACCCGCCCGGCCTGGGCTCGCCCGGCGCCATGGCCGAGTACATGATCGTCGACGACCCGCGCCACCTGGTGCCCATCGGCGACCTCGACCCGGTGCGGACCGTGCCGCTCACCGACGCCGGCCTCACCCCGTACCACGCCATCAAGCGCTCCCTGCCGAAGCTGGTGCCCGGGGCCACCGCCGTCGTCATAGGCACCGGCGGACTCGGTCACGTGGCCATCCAGCTGCTGCGCGCCCTGACGGCCGTCCGCGTCATCGCCCTCGACGTCACCGAGGACAAGCTCGCCCTCGCGCGCACGGTCGGGGCCCACGCGGCCGTCCTGTCGGACGAGCACGCGGCGGCCCGCATCCGGGAACTGACGGGCGGCCTCGGCGCCCAGGTCGTCCTGGACTTCGTCGGGGCACCGGCGACCGTCGCCACGGCGGGCGCCGCGGCCGCCGTCGAATCGGACGTCACCATAGTCGGCATCGGCGGCGGAGTGCTGCCGGTGGGCTTCGGCGTCCTGCCGTTCAGCACGACCGTCACCGCCCCGTACTGGGGATCCCGCTCCGAACTGGCCGAGGTGCTCGACCTGGCCCACGCCGGCGCGGTGGACGTCCACGTCGAGACGTACACGCTGGACGAGGCACCGCTCGCCTACGAGCGCCTGCACGCCGGCAAGGTCAACGGCCGGGCGGTCATCCTCCCGCAGGGCTGACGAGGCAAGGGCCCGTCCGGTACACCGGGCGGGCCCGCGTCGTACGCGGGCGGCCGTTGCGCCGGTCGCGTACGAACGGCGAGACTGGCCGCATGGGATTCCTCGTGCTCATGACGCTCCCCGGCCTGGTCATCGGTCTGACGCTCGCGGCCTTCCTCGACCAGTTGCTGCTGCGCGCCGGGCGTGCGGGGCTGCTGCCGTGGCGCAACAGCGCCCGTCAGGGCCAGATCTCGGCGACGGGCTTCGAGCAGCTGCACGCCACGTTCTCGCCCGGCAAGCAGAGCGAGCTCAAGGAGCGGCAGAGCGCCCTGCTGCTGCGTGACGACGAGGAGGACGGCGCTTTGCCGCACCGCTCCACCGTCGACCTCGACGGCGGCCTCGCCGTCATCCGCCTCAGCCCGCACTGAGCGGCCCGTCGCCCGCCAGACGTTCGCGCAGCCGCTCCACGAAGACCCGCTGCCCCTTGACCAGCAGCTCGGCCGCCTCCCCGGGCGTGCACCACGCGAACCGGTCCATCTCCGGGAACTCCCGCAGTGTCCCCGACCGTCGGGGCCACTCCATCGTGAACGTGCCGGGCACCGCGCTCGCCGGGTCGATGTCGCCCTCCAGCGCCCACACGGTCACCGTCTTCCCGCTGGGCTGACGGGCCTCGCCCAGCGCCACCCACGCACCGTCCGGCGCCGGATGCCCGAACTCCTCCTCGAACTCCCGCCGCGCCGCCGCCCTCGGCTCCTCCTCCGGCTCGTACTCACCCTTGGGCACGGACCACGCCGCCTCCTCGCGCCCCGTCCAGAACGGGCCGCCCATGTGGCCGATGAGCACTTCGAGGCCGCGCCCGGCACCGGTGCGGAACAGCAGGAGGCCGGCGCTGCGGCGGGTGTTCTTCCTGGCCGTCATGCCGTCAAGTGTGCGGGGCACCCGGTCCCTACGCCTTGCGGTAGTCGTACGCCTCCGAGGCCGCCGCCGCCACCGCGTCGATGTCCCCGCCCGCCGACGCCGTGACCACGGCGGCCACCGCGCCCTCGACGAACGGGGCGTCCACCAGCCGCGCCCCGGCGGGAAGCTCGTCGCCCTCGGCGAGCATCGCCTTGACCGTGAGCACCGCCGACCCGAGGTCGACGAGCACGGCGACCCCCGCCCCGGCGTCCACCGCCCTGGCAGCCTCGGCGATCAGCTCCGTGCTCGTCCCGAGTCCGCCCGCCCGGGTGCCGCCCGCCGCGGCCACCGGCGCCGTCGCACCGCCCGCCGCCAGCCCCCGGGCCAGCTCCGCCACGGACTCGGCCACCGGCCCGCTGTGCGAGACCAGCACGATGCCCACCTGCGCGTCCGTGTTCACGCCCCCGCCCCGCCCCCGGCCGTCTCCGCGGTCTCCGCCGGCGCGGCGATCGGAAGCGCGGCCGACGTGGCCCCCGGATCCTGGTGCCCGATGCTCCGCCCGTCCGGATGACTCGCCCGGCCCTTGCGCTCCAGGAGCGGCACCGTCGCCCCGGCCGCCGCACGCGCCGCCTCCCGGCCCACCGCGAAGGAGATCCCCAGGGCGCCGACGGCGGGCAGCGGCGCGTCGGGCATCGTCTTGTCACCGGCCCGCGCCCCGCCCATCCGGGCCACCGCCGAGACCCCCTCCCCGAGCGCCCGCGCCAGGTCGGCGGGGGACACGGCCGGGGCGTCGCCCAGCGCCTTGCCCGTACGCCGCGGCAGCGTCCCGTGCAGCGGGCCCGACGCACCGCCGACCGTCGGGATCAGCTGCCGTCCGGCCGGCGTCAGCACGGCCCCCGGGGCCTGAGGAGGCTCCTTCGTCAGGGCCGTCTTCCCGGCCACGGGCGCGTCCCGGCGGACGAGGACCCGGTTCTCCACGTCCATGGTCAGCTCGGGAGGGGAGGCGGCCATCCCGCGCCACGCGTCGGCCACCACGGTTTCGGGGACGTTGATCAGCATGCGGAACGGAATCTCCCAGGAGAGCTGTCGGACCCGGACGGGGTGAACCACCTCCACCGTAGGGCGTGACCGGCCCGCTGCGAAGACGGCCGGACCACGCCGTCGCCGTCCGCCGCTCCCCGCGCTCCCTCCCGCATGAACAGGCGATCGGATGTGCTGTACATCGCGCCCGTCCGAGGGCTGAAGGTGCCGGGCCGGTCCGTGAAGACGGAGCGCCCGCGCGAACTCTTCACGGAGCTGGGTCTCGCCTCCGCGCGCAGCTGCATCCGGAGCGGCAACGTCTTCTTCGAGTCCGACGAGACCGACCGGTCCGCCTTCGCCGCCCGTATCGGTGACCATCCCGCGCAGGCGCCCGGCCACGACATCGCGGTGGGCCTGCGTACGGTCCCGGCGCTGGAGGCGCTGATCGCGCTCGACCCGTTCAAGGACGTCACGGTCACCGACGACATCCGCTGCCGCGTGGTGTTCACGACCGGGCGGATCGATCCGGACCTGGCGCTTCTGCTGCTCTCCCCGAAGAAGGACATGGAGATCATCGGCGCCATCGACGGCGACGCGTTCGTCGTCCGGTACCTGATCCACGGCAGGCGCCGACCGCGAAGGGCTTGCAGGAAGGTGTCCTGGGCCGGGACGCGACGGCCCGCTTCTTCCGTACCGTGGCGAAGATCCTCGCGGCCGCGAAGAAGGGCGGGGCCCGAGCCGTCCCGCCGGTCAGGCCCGGTCGATGTGCACGCTGGTCGACTTCACCCGGGCGGTGGCCTGCACCCCGACCTCAAGGCCCAGTTCCTCGACGGCCTCCCGGGTCAGCAGGGACACCAGCCGGTGCGGGCCGGCCTGGATCTCGACCTGCGCGGCCACATCGCCGAGCTTCACGGCGGTCACGATGCCCGCGAACGCGTTGCGCGCGGAGGTGTACGGCACCTCTTCCTCACCCGCGCCGTTCTGCGCGACCTCGACGGAGAACGCCGCCAGATCGCGGCCGTCGATGAGGCGGCGGCCGCCCTCGTCGCGGTGGGTCGCGACACGGCCGGCGTCGGCCCAGCGCCGGGCGGTGTCGGGGCTGACGCCCAGGAGACGGGCCGCCTGCCCGATCGTGTAGGACTGCATGCGCCGTACCCTAACCGGCCCGCGCCCCTGTCATCCGGCACGGCCGGGTGGACCAGCCGGGATGAGGAATCACGGGGCGGGCCCTAGGGTGCCAACCATGGCAGACAGCGCGGCGGACCGGGGCTCTGCGGGGCGGGACGCGGACCCGGGGTCCGGGCACCACACGCCCGACCCGCGACGGTGGCGGGCGCTCGCCGTCTGCCTGGTCGCGGGCTTCATGACCCTCCTCGACGTCTCGATCGTCAACGTCGCGCTGCCCTCCATCAAGGAAGGGCTGCACACCCCGGAGTCCGACCTGCAATGGGTCCTGTCCGGTTACGCCCTGGCCTTCGGCCTGTTCCTGATCCCCGCGGGACGGCTCGGCGACGCGCGCGGCAGGCGCGCCGTGTTCATGGCGGGGCTCGCGCTCTTCACCCTGGCGTCCGCGGCCTGCGGCGCCGCGCAGTCCAGCCTCTGGCTGGTGATCGCCCGACTGGTCCAGGGGCTGGCCGGTGGCATGGTCTCGCCGCAGATCTCCGCCCTCATCCAGCAGATGTTCCAGGGCCGGGAACGCGGCCGCGCCTTCGGCATGTTCGGCACGGTGGTCGGCATCTCCACCGCCGTCGGCCCGCTGCTCGGCGGCCTGCTGATCCAGGCGGCCGGACCGGAGGAGGGCTGGCGGTGGGTCTTCTACGTCAACCTGCCGCTCGGCCTCGTCTGCCTCCTGCTGGCCCGCCGCCTGCTGCCCGACACCCCCTCGGCCGGCGCGGTACGGCTGCGGGACCTCGACCCGCTGGGCGTGCTGCTGCTGGGCACCGGAGTCCTGGCCCTCCTGCTGCCCTTCGTCCAGTCCCGCCAGTGGCCCGGCAACGAGAAGTGGCTGCTGCTGATCGTGGCCGTGGCGCTGCTCGCCGCCTTCGCCGGCTGGGAGTCCCGGTGCGGCCGCCGCGGCACCCAGCCGGTCGTCGACCTCCGGCTCTTCAAGGTGCGCTCCTACTGGCTGGGCTGCCTGCTGATCCTGCTGTACTTCGCGGGATTCACCTCGATCTTCTTCATCACCACGCTCTACCTCCAGAGCGGCCTGCACTACACCGCCCTCCAGGCCGGCCTTGCGATCACCCCCTTCGCCCTGGGCTCCGCCGTCGCGGCGAGTCCCGGCGGCAGGCTCGTCGGCCGCTTCGGCCGCCCCCTCGTCGTCGTCGGACTGGCCACCGTGGCCGTGGGCCTCGGGGCCACCGCGCTCGCCGTCCACCTGGTGCCGGGCCGGGGCGCCGGCTGGGCGATGGCTGTCCCGCTGCTGTTCGCGGGGCTCGGCAGCGGCCTGGTCATCGCACCCAACCAGACCCTGACCCTCTCCGAGGTGCCGGTGGCCACCGCGGGCAGCGCCGGGGGCACCCTGCAGACCGGGCAGCGCGTCGGCTCCGCCATCGGGATCGCCGCCGTCGGCGCGGTGTTCTTCGCCCAGGTCGGCGGCGACGGCTGGCCCGACGCGTACGACCACGGACTCGTCGTCTCCGTCGCCTTCGTCGTCGCCGCGCTGCTCGTCGCACTCGCCGACGTGGGCGGCGGCCGCCGGGGCGGACGCCGTGCACAGGACTCCGTACCTTCCGCGGCCGCCTCGTAAGGAGAACGCGATGAACGACTCCGCCGGCACCGACGGCAACAGCTCGTACGGGCACAAGCCCTTCAAGCGCTCCCGCAGCCATTTCGCGGACCGTGTCACCGCCGACGGCCGCGACGGCTGGCCCGTGGAGGCGGGCCGCTACCGGCTCGTCGTCAGCCGAGCCTGCCCCTGGGCCGGTCGGGCGCTGGTCTCCCGCAGGCTGCTGGGCCTGGAGGGCGCGCTCTCGCTCGCCGTCGCCGACCCGCTGCAGGACGACCGCGGCTGGCGCTTCACGCTCTACCCCGACGGCCGCGACCCGGTGCTCGGGATCCGCTACCTCAGCGAGGCGTACGACGCCCGCGAGCGCGGCTACCCGGGCGGCGTCAGCGTCCCCGCGATCGTCGACGTGCCCAGCGGCGAGCTCGTCACCAACGACTACCAGCGGATCACCCTGGACCTCGCCACCGAGTGGACCGCCCTGCACCGCCCCGGCGCGCCCGACCTCTACCCCGAGCCGCTGCGCGAGGAGATCGACGAGGTCATGGAGGGGATCTACCGGGACGTCAACAACGGCGTCTACCGGGCCGGATTCGCGGACGGCCAGGACACGTACGAGGAGGCGTACGAGGCGTTGTTCCGCCGCCTCGAGGAGACGTCCGGGCGGCTCGCGGTCCGGCGCTACCTCGTCGGCGACACGATCACCGAGGCCGACATCCGGTTCTTCACCACCCTGGTCCGCTTCGACGCCGTCTACCACGGCCACTTCAAGTGCAACCACCGGAAACTGTCCGAGGACCCGGTGCTGTGGGCGTACGCCAGGGACCTCTACCAGACCCCCGGGTTCGGGGACACGGTCGACTTCCACCACATCAAGCAGCACTACTACCGGGTGCACACCGGCATCAACCCCACCGGCATCGTGCCCGCGGGCCCCGACCTCTCCGGCTGGCTGACCCCGCACCACCGCGAACAGCTCGGCGGCCGCCCCTTCGGCGACGGCACCCCGCCCGGACCGGTGCCGGCCGGTGAGGAGATCCCGCCGGAAGGCCACCCGTAGGACAGGTTCCGGCCGGTGTGGGCAGGGCCCTGTCGAGTCGGCGCCACTCACGAGATATCTTGATGTCAAGCAATGTTGCAGACGTGGAGCGGAGCACAGGGTGACTGACTCGACCATCATCTATACACACACCGACGAGGCCCCGGCCCTGGCGACGTATTCGTTCCTGCCCGTGATCGAGGCGTACGCCTCCAAGGCCGGGGTCACCGTCGAGAGCCGGGACATCTCCCTGGCGGGCCGGATCATCGCCGGCTTCCCCGAGCGCCTCCGGGAGGACCAGCGCATCGACGACGCTCTCGCCGAGCTCGGCGAGCTGGCCACCACCCCGGGCGCCAACATCATCAAGCTGCCGAACATCTCGGCCTCGATCCCGCAGCTGAAGGCCGCGATCGCCGAGCTCCAGGCCCAGGGCTACGCCCTCCCGGACTACCCGGACGACCCGAAGACCGACGAGGACAAGGACGTCCGCGCCCGCTACGACAAGGTCAAGGGCAGCGCCGTCAACCCGGTCCTGCGCGAGGGCAACTCCGACCGCCGCGCCCCCGCGTCGGTCAAGAACTACGCCAAGACGCACCCGCACCGCATGGGCGCCTGGACCGCCGACTCCAAGACCAACGTCGCCACCATGGGTGTCGACGACTTCCGGTCCACCGAGAAGTCCGCGGTCATCGCCGAGCCGGGCAGCCTGCGCATCGAGCTCGCCGGTGACGACGGCACCACCACCGTCCTGCGCGAGTCCGTGCCCGTCCTCGCGGGTGAGGTCGTCGACGCCTCCGTCATGCGCGTCGCCGCCCTGCGCGAGTTCATCACCGCCCAGATCGCCCGCGCCAAGGCCGAGGGCGTGCTCTTCTCCGTGCACCTCAAGGCCACGATGATGAAGGTCTCCGACCCGATCATCTTCGGCCACGTCGTGCGCGCGTTCTTCCCGAAGACCTTCGCCGAGTACGGTGACGTGCTCGCCGCGGCCGGCCTGACCCCGAACGACGGTCTCGGCGGCATCCTCAAGGGCCTGGAGGCCCTGCCCGAGGGCGCGAAGATCAAGGAGTCCTTCGAGGCCGAGCTCGCCGAGGGCCCCGCCCTCGCCATGGTCGACTCCGACAAGGGCATCACCAACCTGCACGTCCCGAGCGACGTCATCGTCGACGCCTCCATGCCGGCCATGATCCGCACCTCCGGCCACATGTGGGGCCCGGACGGCAACGAGGCCGACACCATCGCCGTCCTGCCGGACAGCAGCTACGCCGGTGTGTACCAGGTCGTCATCGACGACTGCCGCGCCAACGGCGCCTTCGACCCGGCCACGATGGGCTCGGTGCCCAACGTCGGCCTCATGGCGCAGAAGGCCGAGGAGTACGGCAGCCACGACAAGACCTTCGAGATCCCCGCCACCGGCACCGTCCGCGTCGTCGACGCCGCCGGCAACGCCGTGCTGGAGCAGGCCGTCGGCGCCGGTGACATCTTCCGGATGTGCCAGACCAAGGACCTGCCGATCCAGGACTGGGTCAAGCTGGCCGTCACCCGCGCCCGCGCGACCGGCAGCCCGGCCGTCTTCTGGCTCGACGAGGACCGCGCCCACGACGCGAAGCTCATCGAGAAGGTGAAGACCTACCTCGCCGAGCACGACACCGAGGGCCTCCAGATCGAGATCATGAACCCGCAGAAGGCCACCGCCTTCTCCCTGGAGCGCATCCGCCGCGGCGAGGACACCATCTCCGTCACCGGCAACGTGCTGCGCGACTACCTCACCGACCTCTTCCCGATCCTGGAGCTCGGCACCAGCGCGAAGATGCTCTCCGTCGTCCCGCTGATGAACGGCGGCGGCCTCTTCGAGACGGGCGCCGGCGGCTCCGCGCCCAAGCACGTGCAGCAGCTGGTCAAGGAGGACTACCTGCGCTGGGACAGCCTGGGCGAGTTCCTCGCCCTCGCCGTCAGCTTCGAGCACCTCGCGCAGACCACGGGCAACGCCCGCGCCCAGGTCCTCGCCGACACGCTGGACCGCGCCACGGCCACGTTCCTCAACGAGGACAAGTCGCCCAGCCGCCGCCTCGGTGGCATCGACAACCGCGGCAGCCACTTCTACCTGTCCCTGTACTGGGCCCAGGAGCTGGCGCAGCAGACCGTCGACGCCGAGCTGGCCGCCGCGTTCACCCCGCTCGCCAAGACGCTGTCAGAGCAGGAGCAGACCATCGTCGACGAGCTGATCGCGGTCCAGGGCAAGCCGGTCGACATCGGCGGCTACTACCAGCCCGACCCGGCCAAGGCCGCGGCCGTCATGCGTCCCTCCGCGACGTTCAACCAGGCGATCGCGAGCCTCGCCTGACCTGACGCGGACGGTGGGGGCGGGGCCGCGGCCCCGCCCCGCCGCCCGTGCGCCCGACGCCCCGGCCGCCGCGCCGGGGCGTCGGCGTGTCCGTCACCCCCTGACGGGTGAATGTCGCGCCCCGGCGGGTGCCGGGCCGCGCGACGGGACCGCTTCGCTGGTTTGCTGCATCCGGTAACACGGATGCACAAGCGAAGGAGCGGCCCCGTGACGACGACGGGCACACCAGGTACGGCCGAGGACGAGGAGTCGTACTCCAACGAGCTGCCGGTGCGCAGCAGGGAGCCCGGCAACGTCGTCATCAAGTGGGCGACCACCACCGACCACAAGACGATCGGCACGCTCTACCTGGTCACCTCGTTCGCGTTCTTCATCGGCGGCGGGCTCCTCGCGCTCTTCATGCGCGCCGAGCTGGCCCGGCCGGGCACGCAGATCATGTCGAACGAGCAGTTCAACCAGGCGTTCACGATGCACGGCACGATCATGCTGCTGATGTTCGCGACCCCGCTGTTCGCCGGATTCGCGAACTGGATCATGCCGCTGCAGATCGGCGCGCCCGACGTGGCCTTCCCGCGGCTGAACATGCTGGCCTACTGGCTGTACCTGTTCGGCTCGCTCATCGCGGTGGCCGGCTTCCTCACCCCGAACGGCGCCGCCGACTTCGGCTGGTTCGCCTACTCGCCGCTCACCGACGTGGTCCACTCGCCCGGCATCGGCGGGGACCTGTGGATCATGGGCCTGGCATTCTCCGGCTTCGGCACGATCCTCGGTTCGGTCAACTTCATCACCACGATCATCTGCATGCGCGCCCCCGGCATGACGATGTTCCGCATGCCGATCTTCACCTGGAACGTCCTGCTGACCGGTGTGCTGGTCCTGCTCGCCTTCCCGCCGCTCGCCGCCGCGCTCCTGGCGCTGGAGGCGGACCGCAAGTTCGGGGCGCACATCTTCGACGCGGCCAACGGCGGGGCGCTGCTGTGGCAGCACCTCTTCTGGTTCTTCGGCCATCCGGAGGTGTACATCATCGCCCTGCCGTTCTTCGGCATCGTCTCCGAGATCATCCCGGTCTTCAGCCGCAAGCCGATCTTCGGCTACATCGGACTGATCGGTGCCACCATCGCCATCGCGGGCCTCTCGATCACGGTGTGGGCGCACCACATGTACGTCACCGGCGGGGTGCTGCTGCCGTTCTTCTCGTTCATGACGTTCCTCATCGCGGTGCCCACCGGGGTGAAGTTCTTCAACTGGATCGGCACGATGTGGAAGGGCTCGCTGTCCTTCGAGACCCCGATGCTCTGGGCGGTGGGCTTCCTCATCACGTTCCTCTTCGGCGGGCTGACCGGCGTCATCCTGGCCTCGCCGCCGATGGACTTCCACGTCTCGGACTCGTATTTCGTGGTCGCGCACTTCCACTACGTCGTCTTCGGCACCGTGGTGTTCGCGATGTTCGCCGGGTTCCACTTCTGGTGGCCGAAGTTCACCGGGAAGATGCTGGACGAGCGGCTCGGCAAGATGACCTTCTGGACGCTGTTCACGGGCTTCCACGGCACGTTCCTGGTGCAGCACTGGCTGGGTGCGGAGGGCATGCCGCGGCGTTACCCGGACTACCTCGCGTCGGACGGCTTCACCGCGCTGAACACGATCTCGACGATCTCCTCGTTCCTGCTGGGCCTGTCGATGCTGCCCTTCGTGTACAACGTGTGGAAGACCGGCAAGTACGGCAAGCAGATCGCGGTCGACGACCCGTGGGGCTACGGCCGTTCGCTGGAATGGGCGACCTCCTGCCCGCCGCCGCGGCACAACTTCGTCACGCTGCCCCGTATCCGCTCCGAATCACCGGCGTTCGACCTGCACCACCCCGCGGTGCGGGAGCTGGAGGAGGCCGCCACCCGGCCGCACACCTCCGTAACGGTGGCACCTGGGGACAAGCAGGCGTGAGCGGCGAGGAGAGGCGGGCGCCGGCCGACCCGGGCGCCGAGAGCGCCCGGGGGCTGGCCCGGATGGAGGGCTACCTGCTGTGGAACGCCGAGGTCGAGCAGGCGCGCAGGCTCGCCCGCCGCTTCACCGATCAGCTGCCCTGGCTCACGACGGCCCAGCGCGAGGACGTGGAACGCGTCTACACCGCGGAGCGGACCGCCGAATCGCGGGTGGTGCTGGCGCGGATCTCCGCCCGCGCCCTGCAGCTGCGCGGTGAGTACACCGAGCGCTACCGCAGGCTCCGCGCCCGCTGCGTCGCCGCCGCCCTGCTCTGCGCGGGCGCGGCGGGCGGCGCCTGCGGCGTGGTCGCCTACCTGGCCCGATGACCCGGTGCGGTCGTCCGTTCTGCCTTCCCAGCAGGCGCACTCGCCTTCCGGTCGTGAAGATGAGAGGTGACGGGTGCATGTGACGGGGCAGGCGAACGGACGACCGTGCAGACCCGCAGAAGGGACGATCACTGTGGCACGACCCAGGATTCTCGTAGTCGGAGCCGGTTTCGCCGGGGTCGAGTGCGTACGCCGTCTGGAGCGGGGGCTGCGACCGGGCGAAGCGGACGTCGCGCTCGTCGCCCCGTTCTCGTACCAGCTCTACCTGCCCCTGCTGCCCCAAGTGGCCTCCGGGATGCTGACCCCGCAGTCCGTCGCCGTGTCACTGCGCCGGAGCAGCCGCCACCGCACCCGCATCATCCCCGGCGGCGCCATCGGTGTGGACCCCAAGGCGAAGGTCTGCGTGATCCGCAAGATCACCGACGAGATCGTGGACGAACCGTACGACCACCTCGTCCTCAGCCCCGGCAGCGTCACCCGGACCTTCGACATCCCCGGCCTCCTCGACCACGCCCGCGGCATGAAGACGCTGGCCGAGGCCGCCTACGTACGCGATCACGTGATCGCGCAGCTCGACCTCGCGGACGCCAGCGACGACGAGGAGGAGCGGGCCTCGCGGCTCCAGTTCGTCGTGGTGGGCGGCGGCTACGCCGGCACCGAGACCGCGGCCTGCCTCCATCGCCTCACCACCAACGCGCTGCGGCACTACCCCCGCCTCGACCCGAAGCTCCTCAAGTGGCACCTGATCGACATCGCGCCGAAGCTCATGCCCGAACTCGGCGACAAGCTCGGCGCCAGCGCCCTCAAGGTGCTGCGCGACCGGGGTATCGAGGTGTCGCTCGGCGTGTCGGTCGCCGAGGCGGGGCCCGACACCGTGAAGTTCACCGACGGCCGGGTGCTGCCCTGCCGGACGCTGATCTGGACCGCCGGGGTCGCCGCCAGCCCCCTGGTGGGCACCTTCGACGCGGAGACCGTCAAGGGCCGGCTCGCCGTGACGCCCGAGATGACGCTGCCGGGCCACGACGGCATCTTCGCGCTCGGTGACGTGGCCGCCGTGCCCGACCTGGCCAAGGGCGACGGCGCGGTCTGCCCGCCCACCGCCCAGCACGCGCTGCGCCAGGGCCGCAAGCTCGCCGACAACCTCCTGGCGAAGCTGCGCGACCAGCCGTTGCAGCCGTACGTCCACAAGGACCTCGGGCTCGTCGTGGACCTCGGAGGCAAGGACGCCGTCTCCAAGCCCCTCGGCATCGAGATGCACGGCATCGCCGCCCAGGCCGTGGCCCGCGGTTACCACTGGACGGCGCTGCGCACCAGCGTGGCCAAGGCCCGTGTCATGGCGAACTGGCTGATCAACGCCACCGCGGGCGACGACTTCGTCCGCACCGGCTTCCAGATGCGCAAACCGGCGACGCTGCGGGACTTCGAGTACACCGACAGCTATCTGACCCCGGAACAGGTCCGCAAGCACACCGCGGCCCTCCACACCCGGATGTGACCCGGGCACGGTGCCCGGCGGTTCAGACCGCCGGGCCCGGCCCCCGGAACGCGGCGAGGATCTCTTCGGCGGCCAGCGTCGCCGGGAGCGTCCCCTCCCGCACCCGCCGCTCCAGATCCGGTGCCAGCGCACGCACCCCGGCGTGGCCGCGCAGGCTCTCCAGCAGTTCGTCGCGCACCATCGTCCAGGTCCAGTCGACCTGCTGCTCGCTGCGCTTGGCGGCGAGCCGGCCGGTGGACTCCAGGAGCGCCCGATGCTGTTCCAGCCGCTCCCACAGGGTGTCGAGACCGGTCGACTCACGTGCGCTGCACGTCAGGACCGGCGGAGTCCACGCCGCGTCCGCCGGGTGCATCAGCCGCAGCGCGCCCGCCAGTTCACGGGCGGCGGCGCGCGCGTCGCGCTCGTGCGGGCCGTCGGCCTTGTTGACCGCGATGGCGTCCGCGAGTTCCAGGACCCCCTTCTTGATGCCCTGCAGCTGGTCACCGGTGCGCGCCAGGGTCAGCAGCAGGAACGTGTCGACCATGTTGGCGACCGCGGTCTCCGACTGGCCGACGCCGACCGTCTCCACCAGCACGACGTCGTAGCCCGCCGCCTCCATCACCACGACGGACTCGCGGGTGGCCTTCGCCACCCCGCCCAGCGTGCCGGCGGTGGGGGAGGGGCGCACGAAGGCCGCCGGGTCCACCGCCAGCCGCTCCATCCGGGTCTTGTCGCCCAGGATGGAACCGCCCGTACGGGTGGACGACGGGTCGACCGCCAGCACGGCGACCCGGTGCCCGAGGCCGGTGAGCATGGTGCCGAGCGCGTCGATGAACGTCGACTTGCCGACCCCGGGCACCCCGCTGATGCCGACCCGCCGGGCGTGGCCCGAGTGCGGCAGCAGCCGGCGCAGCAACTCCTGGGCCAGCGCCCGGTGGTCGGGGCGGGTGGACTCGACGAGAGTGATGGCGCGCGCGATGTGCGCGCGCTTCCCGTCGAGCACGCCCTTCACGTAACTGTCGAGATCGATCCTCGGGGTCATGGGTCAGCGGCTCACAGCTCGTGGCCGAGGGCGGAACCGAGCCGTGTGACCAGGTCGTGGGCCGCGTCCGGGATCACCGTGCCGGGCGGGAAGACGGCTGCGGCGCCCGCCTCCAGCAGGGCGTCGACGTCCTGCGGCGGAATCACCCCGCCCACCACGATCATGATGTCCTCGCGGCCCTCGGCGGCCAGTTCCTCGCGGAGCGCCGGGACGAGCGTGAGGTGGCCGGCGGCCAGGGAGGAGACGCCCACGATGTGGACGTCCGCCTCGACCGCCTGCCGGGCGACCTCGCCCGGCGTCTGGAAGAGGGGGCCGACGTCCACGTCGAAGCCCAGGTCGGCGAAGGCGGTCGCGATGACCTTCTGGCCGCGGTCGTGCCCGTCCTGGCCCATCTTGGCGACCAGGATGCGCGGACGCCGCCCCTCCGCCTCCTCGAACGCGTCGACCAGCGCGCGGGTGCGGTCCACGGACGGTGACTGGCCTGCCTCGTTGCGGTACACACCGGTGATCGTACGGATCTGGCCCGCGTGCCGGCCATACACCTTCTCCAGGGCGTCGGAGATCTCACCGACGGTCGCCATCGCGCGGGCCGCGTCCACGGCCAGCGCCAGCAGGTTGCCCTCCAGGCCGGGTCCCGGTTCCCGTCCGGCGGCGGTGGTCAGCGCGCGCAGGGCTTCCTGGCAGGCCTGCTCGTCGCGTTCCTCGCGCAGCCGGCGCAGTTTGTCGATCTGCTGGGTGCGCACGGAGGTGTTGTCGACCTTGAGGACGTCGATGTGTTCGTCGGTCTCGACGCGGTACTTGTTGACTCCGATGACGGGCTGACGGCCGGAGTCGATGCGGGCCTGGGTGCGGGCCGCGGCCTCCTCGATACGGAGTTTGGGGATGCCGGCGTCGATGGCCTTGGCCATACCGCCCGCCGCCTCGACCTCCTCGATGTGCTGCCACGCCCGCCGCGCCAGGTCGTACGTCAGCTTCTCCACGTACGCGCTGCCGCCCCAGGGGTCGATGACCCGGCCGGTGCCGGACTCCTGCTGGAGCAGCAGCTGGGTGTTGCGGGCGATGCGGGCGGAGAAGTCGGTGGGCAGGGCCAGGGCCTCGTCGAGGGCGTTGGTGTGCAGGGACTGGGTGTGGCCCTGGGTGGCGGCCATCGCCTCGACGCAGGTGCGGGTGACGTTGTTGAACACGTCCTGCGCGGTCAGCGACCACCCCGAGGTCTGCGAGTGCGTGCGCAGCGACAGCGACTTGGGGTTCTTCGGGTCGAACCGCCTGACGAGCTTGGCCCACAGCAGGCGGGCGGCGCGGAGTTTCGCGATCTCCATGAAGAAGTTCATGCCGATCGCCCAGAAGAAGGACAGCCGCGGGGCGAACGCGTCGACGTCGAGCCCCGCCGCCTGCCCGGCGCGCAGGTACTCCACCCCGTCGGCCAGGGTGTAGGCCAGCTCCAGATCGGCCGTCGCCCCGGCCTCCTGGATGTGGTAGCCGGAGATGGAGATCGAGTTGTAGCGCGGCATCTTCTGCGACGTGAACGAGAAGATGTCGGAGATGATCCGCATCGACGGCCTCGGCGGATAGATGTAGGTGTTGCGGACCATGAACTCCTTCAGAATGTCGTTCTGAATGGTCCCGGCCAGCATCGAAGGCGCTACGCCCTGCTCCTCGGCGGCCACGATGTACAGCGCGAGGACGGGCAGCACCGCGCCGTTCATCGTCATCGACACCGACATCCGGTCCAGCGGGATGCCGTCGAAGAGCTGACGCATGTCGTAGATCGAGTCGATCGCCACCCCCGCCATCCCGACGTCACCGGTCACCCGCGGGTGGTCGCTGTCGTAGCCGCGGTGGGTGGGCAGGTCGAAGGCGACCGACAGGCCCTTCTGTCCCGCCGCCAGATTCCGCCGGTAGAACGCGTTGGACTCCTCGGCGGTGGAGAACCCCGCGTACTGCCGGATCGTCCAGGGCTGATTGACGTACATCGTCGGGTACGGGCCCCGCAGAAACGGCGCGATACCGGGGTAGGTGCCGAGGAAGTCCAGCCCCTCCAGGTCCCGCCCGGTGTACAGCGGCTTGACCGCGATGCCCTCGGGCGTCTCCCACAGCAGGTCGCCGTCGGAGCTGCCGGAGGACTCCTTGACCGCGGCGCGCCACTGGTCCTCGGTGACCTCGGGGGAGCCGTCCGGCCCGAGCCCGATGTCGGAGAAGTCGGGGATACGCATTACGCCACACCCATCCGGTCGAGAAGGGAAGAGAGCACGGCCACCGCGTCGCAGCCGGCGAAGACGTACTCGTCGACACCGTCGTACGCACCGGGCCGCCCCGCCAGGTACACGCGCCGCGCACCCGCCGCGACCAGCGCCGCGGCGACCTCGCCCGCCTGTTCGCCGTAGAGCTCGTCGCTGGAGCACAGACACGCCACGTCCGTCCCCGAGGCCGCGAACGCCTCGGCCACCGACGACGCGTCCACCCGCGCCGGCTCGTGCACGGCCTCGACGCCGCCCGCCCGGAACAGGTTCGCGGCGAAGGAGACCCGCGCGGTGTGGGCCGCCGCCGGGCCGAGCGCGGCGACGAACACCCGCGGCCGGCTGCCGGTCACCGCCAGATGGGCGTCCGAGCGGACCCGCAGCGCCTCGAACGCCTCGTCGCGCCGGACGACCGGAAGCCCGCCCCGGGCCGGGCCCGCAGGGAAGGGCTCGCGCTCCACCGGACGTTCGTCCAGCAGGGGGAACTCGCTCACGCCGGTGACCGGCTCCTTGCGCCGCGCCAGGTCCTTGCTGCGCGCCTCCCAGGTCGCCGCGATCCGCTCCGCGACCAGCCCCGAGCCCAGGGCGGCCGCCTGGCCGCCCGCCCGCTCGATCTCCTGGAAGAAGGACCAGGCCGTGCCCGCGAGTTCGTCGGTGAGCCGCTCCACGTACCAGGAACCGCCCGCCGGGTCGATGACCCGGGCCAGGTGCGACTCCTCAAGCAGGATCGTGGAGGTGTTGCGGGCGATACGCCGGGCGAACGCGTCGGGCAGGCCCAGTGCGTGATCGAAGGGCAGCACCGTCACCGCGTCCGCCCCGCCGACGCCCGCGCCCAGACTCGCCAGCGTGGTCCGCAGCATGTTCACCCACGGATCGCGCCGGGTCATCATCACCGGCGAGGTCACCGCGTGCTGCCGCTGCGCCCCGGCACCGGGAGCCCCGCAGACCTCGGCGACCCGCGCCCACAGCCGGCGCGCCGCCCGCATCTTGGCGATCGTCAGGAACTGGTCGGCGGTCGCCGCGTACCGGAACTCCAGCTGTGCGCACGCCTCTTCGACGCCGAGCCCGGCCTTCGTCAGCGCCCGCAGGTACGCGACCCCCGAGGCCAGCGAAGCACCCAGCTCCTGGGCCGCCGAACCGCCCGCCTCGTGGTACGGCATCGCGTCCACGACGATCGCCCGCAGCCCCGGGAACTCCTCGGAACACCGCCGCGCCCAGCGCACGGCGTCCGCCAGGTCGGGCTCGGTGCCCTCGCGCGCGGCCCGCCCCAGCGGATCGGCGCCGAGACCGCCTCGCACCTGCCCGGCCGGGACACCGCTCTTCGCGTGCAGCCGCAGCAACTCGGTGGCCGCGGAGTCCAGTTCCGTGCCCGCGTCCAGCACGATGGGCGCCAGGTCGAGGAGGACGCCGTCGAGCGCCCGCTCCAGACCGGACACCGGCACGCCGCCGGCGCCACCGACGGCCAGCCACAGCGAGGTGACGCCGTTCTCCAGGTCCGTGAGCACAGCCTCGTTGAGCCGGCCGGGATCGGTGAACGCGTGCCGCTGCCGTACGCCCCAGCCGCTCGCCGTGCACCCCTCCGGCCTGCTGCCGCGGGTGAAGGGGGCGAAGCCCGGGAGACCGGCATCGGGCGCGTCGTCGCGCGAGGTGTAGAGGGGGCGGGTGATGAGCCCGTCCTCCACCGTGGTGGACAGCGCTTCCTCGGCAGCCGGCCCCGACACGTCCTTGCCCGATTTGCGCAGCACACCCTCGACGAGGCTCTGCCACTGCTCATGGGCGGGGTCAGGAAATCCGGCGGCCAGCGAAAGCCCGTCAGCAGGCTGGACCGTCATGGCCCAGATGCTAGGACAGCTCCGGGGGCAGCAGCAGTGCGTCGGCCTGTGACCTTGCCCTCTCCCAGAGCACTTGATCCTTTACGTACTGTCGCGTAATCAAATTTTTCGGTATGCGGTGATTTGCCACAGTGCGCCCATGAATGCCCAAAGTTATGCTGCTGACAATCCATTCATGCGGAGAGGACACGCCCGTGACCGTGGGACCAGTGGAATACCTCGTCGTCGCCTTTCCCGGCAGCCGGTTCACCGGCGCCATCGCGCCGGCGCTGGCCGACGCGGTCGCCTCGAAGGCGGTGCGCATCCTGGATCTGGCCTTCGTGCAGCGGGCCGAGGACGGCACGATCCAGGCCGTCGAGCTGGACGATCTCGACCCCGACGACCTGGTCTCCTTCGAGCCGGTCGAGGGCGAGGTCAGCGGCATGCTGAACAGCGAGGACATCCGGATGCTCGGCGAGCGTGTGCCGCCGGGGAGCTCTGCCGCGCTGATCGTGTGGGAGGACCTGTGGGCCGTACCGCTGGCCGAGGCCGTCCGCGCGTCGGGCGGGCAGGTCATCGCCCACGAACGGATTCCCGCCGAGGTCGCGGAGGCCGCCGCCTCCGCCGCCGGCCACGAGAGCTGACGCCCGCACCGGAAGGGGAACACGCCATGCCGATCTTCCGAGGACCCGGAATGAACCGCCGCGGACCCGGCCTCATCGGGGCCGCCGCGCGTACCGCCGTCATCGCGGGCACCGCGTCCGCCGTCACCGGGCGCGTCCAGCGGCACCAGCAGAACAGGTTCGCCGAGCAGGAGGCCGAACAACTGGCCGCCCAGCAGCCGATGCCGCCCGTCCCGCAGCCCGTCGCCCCGCCGGCCGCCGCGCCGGCCGAGGACATGATCGGGCAACTGGAGCGGCTGGCCGCCCTGAAGCAGCAGGGTGTCCTGAGCGAAGCCGAATTCGAGGCCCAGAAGGCGCGGCTGCTGGCAGGGTGAGAACAGAGGGCTGCCGGGCGCCCTGCCCGGCAGCCCTTTTCCGCTTTCTCGTCCCGGCGGCCGCCCGGCCCAAGAGCGCCGGAACGGCGCGCGTGCCGAAGGGCTGTCCCGTCATGTCCGGCCTCGTGCGCCCGCCGGGGATGACGGGACAGCCCCGGGGCTCAGCCCTGCCCGCGCCCGATCGATGATTCCCGGCGTTTTACTTTGTCGATGTGACGACATCATGCGACTTTTGATCCGGCCAGGCCGAAACCGATTCGGATGCGTGCCGGGAAAAGAGGAAATCCATCGTGCAAACCGTCAGGGCCGTCCCGACCGTTTCCGCCCTCAATCTGCGCGATCTGGGAGGCATCCCCCTGGGCCCCGGCCGGCAGGTCAGGCAGGGCGTGGTGCTGCGCTCCGGCCGGCTCGGCGGGCTGGACCCGGTGGACGCCGCGACCGTGGCCGCGCTCGGTATCCGTACGGTCGTCGATCTGCGGACCGCCGACGAGCGCGCCTCGGCCCCCGACGCCCTGCCGCCCGGCTCCCGGCTCTTCGTGGCCGACGTGCTGGGGGACAACCCCGGCGTGACCCCCGCCCGGTTCCGCGCGCTGCTCGCCGACCCGGTCGAGGCGGAACGCCTCCTGGGCAACGGCAAGGCGGAGGAAGCGATCGCGCAGTCGTACCGGCACATGGTGCTCTCGCCGGGGGCCGCGGCCGCGTACCGCGCCTTCATCGACACGGCCGCCGACACCGCCGCGCGGCCGGTGCTCTTCCACTGCGCGACCGGCAAGGACCGCGCCGGCTGGGCGGCCGCCCTGCTGCTCCTCGTCCTCGGTGCCTCGCGGGAGGCCGTGCGACAGGAGTTCCTGGCGGTGAACCCGGCGCTGCGGATCGTCGGCCGGCCGTACGTGCAGGGCTTCCTCGACGCCGGCGGTGACCCGGCGATCGCCTCCGCGATCGTCGAGGTCCGCCCCCGCTACCTCGACACGGCCCTGGCCGCCATGGACGAACGCTGGGGCGGTCTGGACGGATACGTGCGCGACGGTCTGCGCGTCCCCGGCCCGACGCTGCGGCGGCTGCGCAGCGAACTGGTCGTCTACGCCGACGGGTAGCGGCTGCCGCCGCCCCCGCCGAGTGGCCGGCGGGCGCGGCGGCCACTCGGCGGCCTCCAGGTCTCCGGCCGGGGCCGGCTCCTCAGATCTTCAGGAGACGTTCGGTCAGGTCGCGGTAGTGCTGGAGGGTGATCCGCAGCTCCTCGGTCCGCGCCCCGGGGTCGCCGCCGTCGCGTTCGTCGACGTGCAGGGTGCTGCGGCGCTCCTTGAGCGCGTCCGTGAGGCCGGCGACCACCGCGTCGAACGTGGACTCCGCTTCCTCCACCGCCCGGTGCGGGCTCTCGACGAAGTCGGTCACCGCCTGGTGGAGGCGGTGGGCCAGCCGGTCCTGGTCGCCGGTCGGGAGCAGGGGGCCGGTGCCGTCGTACGCGCCGTGCGCCGGGCCGGCGCGGTCCGGCTCGTGCGGAGCCGCCGTCGTACGGAAGGCGCGGGTGCCGGTGTCGGTTTTGCCGCCGGTCACCGTGTCACGGGACGGGGCGCCCGAGGCCGTAAGTCCGGTTTCCGTGCGCCCGGTGTCCTTCTCGGCCAGGGGCACGGGCACGGGGGCCGCGGCCGGGCGCTGCGGTGTGCGGTCGATGTCCTTCGTCATGCCGTGCCACTTCCTTCCGCGTGGTGCTTGTCCCGGCGGACCGGTCGGCCCGTGCCGTTCGACACGAGGACGTCGAAGAGACCCCGGGCCTCCACGAGGGCCGTCCGCAGCTGCTCCGTGTCACCTTCGCCGTGCTTGGCGGCGTGCACCCGCCGGTAGCCGTGGACGTGCTGGGCGTGGTGGACGGAGAGCGCGTCGCTCTGCTCGTCGAAGTCCTTGCCGTCGGGGAAGCCCAGCTCCCGGGCCAGCTCCGCGAGGAGCGTGTCGGCGTCGGCCACCGCCTGCTGCGGCGAGTCGACGAACCGGTCCTGGACCCGCGCCCAGCGGGCCAGGTACTCCTTCCGGGCCTCCGGTGCCAGCGGGCGCTCGTCCAGCGAGCCGTGCCGCTTCAGCCGTTCGTTCAGTTCGTGTTCGGCGGCCTTGGTGTCGCCGTCGTGCCGGGCTACGGCACGGTCGTACTCGGGCCCGAAACGCCGCCGCAGCCCGTGGCCGCCGTTCCTCCGGCCGAGGACGAGGAACAGTCCGGCGGCCACCACCACGACGACCGCGAGGATGATCACGAGGGTCGTCATCGTCACCGCCCCCGGCGGTAGTCGGTTCGCAGGTCGCTGTGTTCCACTCCCACCATCCCTTTCGGTTCGTTGCCCGGCGTCGTTCCGTCCGGGCGTGACGCTCGTGTACCCCCGCGAACGCGTTCGAGACGTGGCGCGTGCGCGTCTGCCGCCCAACGGACGCCGTGGGGCGCCTCGGTAGGGTGGAAGGCGCCGCAGCAGGAGTACTCCGAGAGGGCGGATCACGGTGACCGAGCGCAAACCCGCGGGTGTCGGCTTCGAATCATGGGTGGACCAGCAGATCCGGGCGTCCGAACAGCGGGGCGACGTCTCCCGGCTGCCCGGGTTCGGCAAGCCGATCGAGGCGCTGAGCGCCCCGTACGACGAGGCGTGGTGGATCAAGGCGAAGATGCGGCGCGAGGGGGTCTCGGTGCTGCCGCCGGCGCTGGCGCTGCGCAAGGAGGCCGAGGACGCCGTCGCCGGCCTGCCGGAGATCCGGACGGAGGCCGGGGTGCGCCGGGTGCTGGCCGAGGTGAACGAGAAGATCCATGAGGCCGTCCGCCGGCCGCCGCCGGGACCGCTGCTCAACCTGCGGCCCTTCGACGTGGAGGCCCTGGTCGAGGAGTGGCGCGAGGCGCGCGCCGCCTCCTGAGGAGCCCCGAGCCGCTCCCGGCGCGGATGCGTAATACTCACTTCATGAGATCAAGCGTTACGCCGACGGGCCGCCGGGCATCCGGCGGCCCGGTCCGCGTCAGGCGGGCGACCGCGCGGGACGCCAAGCGCCTCACCCGTCTGGTGCGGTCCTCGCGCGCGTACGAGGGCCCCTACGCGCCGATGGTCGACGGATACCGGGTGGGGCCGGACTACATCGAGGTCCACGAGGTCTTCGCCGCCGTGCAGGAGACGACGGGCCGGGTGCTCGGCTTCTACTCGCTGATCCTGGACCCGCCCGAGCTCGACCTGCTCTTCGTCGCCGACGACGCGCAGGGTGCCGGCACCGGGCGGCTGCTGATCGGCCACCTGCGGCAGGAGGCGGGCGCCCGCGGGCTGCCCGGCGTACGCGTCGTCTCGCACCCGCCGGCCGAGGGGTTCTACCTGAGCATGGGCGCGAAGCGGACCGGCACCGTGCGGGCCGCGCCTCCCGCGGTGATGTGGGACCGGCCCGAACTGTGCCTGCCCGTCCCGTGACGGGCCCCGGCGTGCCGCTCAGGCCGGGGCGTCGTCCGGGGCGCGGTGGACGTCCGTGACGGTGAAGAGCCCGCCGTCCGGGTCGAGGAGCGTTGCCTCCCGGTCCGCGGGGCGCGTCAGCTCCTCCACGAGCGAGCCCCCGTGCTTGCGTGCCCGTTCGACGGCGAGCGTCACGTCGTCCACGGGGAAGTTGACCTGCCAGTGCGGGCGGACCAGCGGGTCGGGGGCGGCCTCGACCGCGCCGGAGCTGATCCGGGCCAGCTGGCGGCCCCCGCACTGCACGATCACCTCGTCCTTCGCGTACGACACCTCGCAGGAGCCGGGCTTCCCGCTCGCCCAGTCCAGCACCTCGCCGTAGAAGATCGCGGCCTCGAAGGCGCTCCGGGTGCGCAGCCGCAGCCAGGCGTGGGCGTGGCCGCCCGGGGCGGGCGGAGACGTCGCCGGTTCGGTCCGCTCCCAGATGCCGAACCCGGCCCCGTCCCGGTCGGAGGCCAGCGCCCCGCGCCCCTTGCCGAGCGTCAGTGGCCCCACCGCCACCGTGCCGCTGCGTTCCCGGATGCGGGCGGCGGCCACGTCGGCGTCCCGGACGGCGAAGTAGGGGGTCCAGGCCACCGCGACGCGGAACGCGGTGGCCACGGCGCCGATGCCGGCGACCGGCACGTCGCCGTGGCGGGCCACCGAGAATTCCTGGCCGAGCCGGCCCGGGCGGAAGGTCCAGCCCATCACCGCGCCGTAGAACTCCTGGGCGGACTCCAGGTCCCGGGTCATCAGATTGACCCAGCAAGGAGCCGCGGGCCCGGTCAGAGCTGCGCGCGCGGGCGCCGTGCCGGAGGTGCTTGGGGTCATGGGGCTACTGCCTTCATCGGGGTGCGACGCAGATGTCTGCGCCCTTCGGGGCCGTCACCAGCCTCACCGGGCGCGGCCGCTCCCGCAAACGCGGAGCGCCCACCCGCCGCGACCGCACGGGGCCCGGACGGCAGGCCGTCCGGGCCCCGGTCCCCGAGCGGGGGTCAATCGCGCTTGTCGTCGTCCTCGTGGCGGATCGGCTCGTTGCCGTGCTCGCCGAGCTCGTACGGCGACAGGCCGCTGCCGTCGGCCGGGAAGCGGTCGTCGCCGTGGACGTCCTGTTTCTCCTCGTGGCTGCGGCGGGCGGGGCCGACCGGCTGCTCGTCCGGCCGGGGCGGGGGCAGCTCCTGGTCGTGCCGTCGCTTGCCCAGCACGAAAGCGCCGATCAGCATGAGCACCAGGAGCACGCCGATCACGCCCATCACGACGCCCGTCGCGCCGCGTCCGTCCGCGAGGGTGACCGCCAGGGAATTCAGGGCTCCATCCGAAACGTCCATGCTTGCCGAATACCCCCGGACAGGGCTATCACTCGGGGTGGCGATCGAATTCATGTTTTAAGTGGATATGAGCGCAGAAAATGTTTCGAGCGGTGTGAGCCCGTACTTCGCCGGGCACGCGGGGAGTCCGGGCTGCTCCTGTCGCAGCCGACCGCGGGTGGGGTCAGCCTGGAGATGACGGCAACGCCCCCTTCGTAAGGAGCAGCGGTGAACAGCGCACAGGACAAGCGGCAGGCCACGGAGGACCACCACGACCAGGAGGTGTCGGTCGTCCTCAGCGGCTGCCCCGAGGACGACGCGCGCACGGTCTTCGACGTGCTGCGGGCCGCCTTCACCACCGACCGCTCCTCGGCCGACGTACCCCATGAGACCGAGGGCAGGCGGCCCACCGCCTGGGCCGCGACCGTCGACGTGTCCGAGGCCCGGGTGATCTCGGGGTCCGTGACGCTCGGTGCCCCCGTCACGGTCGATGTGCAGGGCGGCTACCGGGCTGTCGACCGGCTCCGGGAGGGCCTGGCCGACGCCTTCGCCGTCCGGGTTGTCGGAACGGTTTCGGGGGACCAGGAGGAGGAGGTGCGGCTGCGGCTGGAGAACAAGTAGGCCGAACGCCCGCGCGGGGCGACGACGGGACACCGGGCGACAGTACACATCTGGTAGAAATCGGACAAAGTGACTTCGTCGAAAGGTGTCGCACGTGGACCTGACCAGTTCGTGGGAGGGCGGCGCCGGAGAACCGCAGGCGCCCGGCGGCCGGCCCTCCGCCACCCTGACCCTGAACGTCAACGGCACCGACCGGACCCTCACGCTCGACCACCGCACCACCCTCCTGGACGCCCTGCGCCACCACCTGGACCTGACCGGGGCGAAGAAGGGCTGCGACCACGGCCAGTGCGGTGCCTGCACCGTCCTGGTGGACGGCCGCCGCGCCAACAGCTGCCTCCTGCTGGCCGTCGCCCACGACGGCTCCCGCATCACCACGGTCGAGGGCCTGGCGGACGGCGACCGGCTGCACCCGCTCCAGGAGGCGTTCCTGGAGCGGGACGCGTTCCAGTGCGGCTACTGCACGCCCGGCCAGCTCTGCTCCGCCGCGGGCGTCCTCGCCGAGGCCGACCACGGCCACCCCTCCCACGTCACCCCGCACGACGCTCCCGCGGGCGCCCCCGTCCGGCTCGGCCCGGAGGAGATCCGGGAGCGGATGAGCGGCAACCTCTGCCGGTGCGGCGCCTACCCCCGGATCGTCGAGGCCGTCGAGGACGTGGCGCCGTGAAACCCTTCGCCTATCTGCGCGCCGAAACCGTCCCCGACGCGGTCCGCGCCTGCGCCGCCCACCCCGGCGCCAAGTTCCTCGGCGGCGGCACCAACCTGGTCGACCTGATGAAACTCGGCGTGGAGGCACCCGGCCTGCTCGTCGACGTGAGCCGGCTGCCGCTGGACCAGGTCACGGACACCGCCGAGGGCGGCCTGCGCATCGGCGCCACCGTACGCAACAGCGACCTGGCCGCCCACCCCGCCGTACGCACCCGTTACCCCGCGCTCTCCCAGGCCCTGCTGGCCGGCGCGTCCGGGCAGCTCCGCAACATCGCGACCACCGGCGGAAACCTCCTCCAGCGCACCCGCTGTCCGTACTTCCAGGACACCTCCAAGCCCTGCAACAAGCGCGAACCCGGCACCGGCTGCCCCGCCCGCGAGGGCACCCACCGCGACCTCGCCGTCATCGGGCACTCCGAGGAGTGCGTCGCCACCCACCCCTCCGACATGGCCGTGGCGCTGGCCGCGCTCGACGCGGACGTCGTGCTGCACGGGCCGGAGGGCGAACGGACCGTCGCGGTGACCGACTTCCACCGGCTGCCCGGCGACAACCCCGACGCCGACACCGTCGTCCGGCCGGGCGAACTCGTCACCGAGGTGCTGCTGCCCCCGCTGGCCGACGGCACGGTCTGCCTCTACCGCAAGGCCCGCGACCGCGCCTCCTACGCCTTCGCGCTGGCCTCCGTGGCCGCCGTCCTGCGCGTACGCGACGGGCGGGTCGAGCACGCCGCACTGGCGTTCGGCGGGCTCGCCCACCGGCCCTGGCGGGCCCGCACCGCCGAGGAGATCCTGCACGGCGCACCCGCCGGCGACGCCACCTTCCTCCGGGCGGCCGACGCCGAACTCGCCGCGGCCCGCCCGCTGCGCGACAACGCCTTCAAGGTCCGTCTGGCCCGGCACCTGGCCGTCGACGCCCTCGCCGAACTCACCGCCCGCACCTGAAGAGCCGAGGACTCCCGCCATGAGCCACGCCCCCCAGTCCCTGGGCGCGCCCGCCGTCCGCCGCGAGGGCCGCGCCAAGGTGACCGGCGCCGCGCGCTACGCCGCCGAGCGCGGCCTGCCGGGCTGCCTGTACGCCTGGGCCGTGCCCGCCTCCGTGCCGGCCGGCCGGGTCACCGCCGTCCGTACCGTCGACGCCCTGGCCCACCCCGGCGTCCACTGCGTGCTCACCCACGACAACGCGCCGCGTCTTCAGGAGCCGGACGACCCGATCCTCGCCGTGCTCCAGGACGACCGGGTGCCCCACCGCGGCTGGCCTGTCGCGCTCGTCGTCGCCGACAGCCTCGCGAGCGCCCGCGCCGGCGCCGACGCCCTGCACATCACGTACGAGACGACCCCGCACGACGTCCTGCTGACCGAGGACCACCCCGGCCTCTACACCCCGGAGAACGCCAACGGCGGCTACCCGGCCGTCCGGGAACGCGGCGACTTCGACCGGGCCTTCGAGGCGTCGCCCGTACGCGTCGATGTCACGTACACCCTGGAGGCGCTGCACAACCACCCGATGGAGCCGCACGCCTCGACGGCCCACTGGTCACCCGCGGGGCACCTCACCGTGTACGACTCCAGCCAGGGCGCCACCAAGGTGCGCGACAGCCTCGCCGCCGCCTTCGGACTCGGGACCGACCAGGTCACCGCCGTCTCCGAACACGTCGGCGGCGGCTTCGGGTCCAAGGGCACCCCGCGTCCGCAGGCCGTGCTCGCCGCGATGGCCGCGCTGCACACCGGCCGCCCGGTCGAACTCGCCCTGGCGCGGCGCCAGATGCCGGCCCTCGTCGGGCACCGGGCGCCCACCGTGCAGCGCGTCAGGCTCGGCGCCGGGGCCGACGGCACCCTCACCTCGGTCGCCCAGGAGATCATCACCCACACCTCCAGGGTCAAGGAGTTCGTGGAGCAGGCCGCCGTACCCGCCCGCGTCATGTACGGCTCACCGCACAGCCGGACCACGCACCGGGTCACCGCCCTGGACGTGCCGAGCCCCTCGTGGATGCGCGCCCCGGGGGAGGCCCCCGGCATGTACGCCCTGGAGTCCGCCGTCGACGAACTCGCCGCGGAACTCTCCGTCGACCCCGTCGAACTGCGGCTGCGCAACGACCCGGCCGACGAACCCGACTCCGGCAAACCCTTCAGCAGCCGCGGACTGGCCGCCTGTCTGCGCGAGGGCGCCGAACGCTTCGGCTGGCAGGGACGCGATCCCGCCCCCGGCGTCCGCCGGGAGGGCGCCCTGCTGCTCGGCACGGGCGTCGCCTCGGCCACGTATCCCGTCTCCGCCGGTGCCAGTCACGCCTCCGCGCACGCCGCCCCCGACGGCACCTACCGGATCGCCGTCAACGCGACCGACATCGGCACCGGCGCACGCACCGTCCTCGCGCAGATCGCCGCCGATGTGCTCGGCACCCCGCTGGACGACGTGACCGTCGACATCGGTGACAGCGACCTGCCAAACGCCCCGCTGGCCGGCGGCTCATCCGGCACCGCCTCCTGGGGCTGGGCCGTGCACAAGGCCGCCGCCGGGCTCGCGGAACGGCTCGCCGCGCACACCGGGCCGCTGCCCGACGGAGGAGTGACCGTCCGCGCCGACACCACCGAGGAGACCGCCGAGGAGTCCCCGTACGCCCGCCACGCCTTCGGGGCGCACTTCGCCGAGGTCGCCGTCGACACCCGTACGGGCGAGGTCCGGGTGCGCCGCATGCTCGGCGTCTTCGCGGCGGGCCGCATCCTCAACCCCCGCACCGCCCGCTCCCAGTTCATCGGCGGCATGATCATGGGAATCGGCATGGCCCTGACCGAGGGCAGCACCATGGACCCGGTCTTCGGCGACTTCACCGAGTGCGATCTCGCCTCGTACCACGTCCCCGTCTGCGCCGACGTGGCCGCCGTCGACGCGCACTGGATCGACGAGGACGACCCCCACCTCAACCCCATGGGAAGCAAGGGCATCGGCGAGATCGGCATCGTCGGCGCCGCCGCGGCCGTCGGGAACGCCTTCCGGCACGCCACCGGCGTCCGGCTGCGCACCCTCCCGCTCACACCCGACCGGGTGCTCACCCATCTGCCGTGATCTTTGGGCCGTGCACCTCCGGCCTGGCGAAAGCGACGGTCACCCGGGGCGCGCGGCCCGATATGTTGCGCGACCGGCCCAGCCGGGTCACCCTGTGGAGTGACCCAGAAGAGACATCTGCTCACTCTTCGTATTCGGGGGTCGTTGGTTCAACGAGGCGAAGTACGTGGGCCTCGATGTGAGGAGCCTCGACGATGACCGTTCCACTCGACCGTCACTATCTGGTCGAACTCCAGGTTTCCGCAGAGCGTGTGGACCAGCTGCGACGAATAGTCGCCGCGCATCTGCGCCACTGGAGTCTCGAACTCCACGTGCGGCCCGTGTGCCGTGCCGTGGAGGAGCTGCTGACCAATGTCCAACGGCACGTCGGTGACGACAACCACTGCGTCGTCGAACTCCGCTGGTCCGGACGGCACCTCACGGTCTCCGTCGCCGACAACGGCTCCGAGATGCCGCGGCTGCTCCACGAGGGCGGCGGCCTGAGCCGGGTCATGGCCCTCAGCGACAGCTGGGGCACCTGCCGGACCGCCCAGGGCAAGGTCGTCTGGTTCACCCGGTACGCCCAGGAGCCCCAGCACATCGAGCTGGTGCCGCTGCCGCCGCTGCCCGGCGTCCGCGAGTTCCGCCGCCCGCCGGCCGCGGTCGCGGAGATCCCCGACCCCGTTCAGGCCGGAGCGGAGCGGACCGCCGCCGTCGCGGCCGGGACCGAGGAGAACGTCCCCGACACCGCCCCCGCCCTCGTCTGAGGCGTACGGCCCAGGGCGACGCGGAGGCACCCGCCCCCGCCACCACGGCCCCGCCGGCGCGGATCGCATGCCCCGAGCACGCATGATCCGCGCCGGCGGGGTATCCGGTGGCGGGGGCCCGCCGTGCCGCGGCCCGCGTTGCGGCCGGGGCTGCCGCGCGGCACGGTCGGAATACCGAGGCAAGGAGGCCACAGTCATGCCCATCGCGACGGTCAACCCCGCCAACGGCGAGACGCTCAGGACGTTCGACGCGCTGGCGGACGACGAGATCGAGAAGCGGATCGCCGCGGCCGACGCCGCCTTCCGCGACTACCGCACCACCTCGTTCGCCGAACGGGCCCGGCTGCTCAACCGGGCCGCCGACCTCCTGGACGAGGACCAGCAGGACATCGCGCGCACCATGACCCTGGAAATGGGCAAACCGATCAAGGCCGCCCGCGCCGAGGCCGCGAAGTGCGCCAAGGCGATGCGCTGGTACGCGGCCCGCGCCGAGGGACTGCTCGCCGACGAGCACCCCGCCCCCGCCGACGTCGAGGACGCCGGCGCCGTCCGCGCGTACGTCCGCTACCGGCCACTGGGCCCGGTCCTCGCCGTGATGCCGTGGAACTTCCCGCTCTGGCAGGTCGTGCGCTTCGCCGCCCCCGCCCTGATGGCCGGCAACACGGGCCTGCTGAAGCACGCCTCGAACGTGCCGCAGACCGCGCTGTACCTGGGCGACCTCTTCCACCGCGCCGGCTTCCCGGCCGGCTGCTTCCAGACCCTGCTCGTGGGTTCCAGGGCCGTCGAGGGCATCCTGCGCGACCGCAGGGTGGTCGCGGCCACCCTGACCGGGAGCGAACCGGCCGGACGCTCCGTCGCCTCGGCCGCCGGAGACGAGATCAAGCGCACCGTCCTCGAACTCGGCGGCAGCGACCCCTACCTCGTCCTGCCCTCGGCGGACGTCGCCAAGGCCGCCCGCACCGCCGTCACCGCCCGCGCCCAGAACAACGGCCAGTCGTGCATCGCCGCCAAGCGGTTCATCGTGCACACCGAGGTCTACGAGGAATTCGCGGAACGCTTCACCCTCGGCATGCGCGAGCTGACCGTCGGCGACCCGCTGGAGGAGTCCACCGACGTCGGACCGCTCGCCAGCGAACAGGGCCGCTCCGACCTGGAGGGACTCGTCGACGACGCCGTGCGCCGGGGAGCGGAGGCCCTGTGCGGCGGCGGCCGCCCCGAGGGCCTGGGCGGCGGTCTGGAGAACGGCTGGTTCTACGCCCCCACCGTCCTCGCCGGCATCACGCCCGAGATGCGCGTCCACCACGAGGAGACCTTCGGCCCGGTCGCCTCCCTCTACCGGGTGGACAGCCTCGACGAGGCCGTGGAGGTCGCCAACGACACCTCCTTCGGACTCAGCTCCAACGTGTGGACCCGTGACGCCGGCGAGGCCGGGCGCTGCGTCCGGGACCTCCAGGCCGGCGGCGTGTTCTTCAACGGCATGACGGCCTCCCACCCCGCGCTGCCCTTCGGCGGGGTGAAGCGCTCCGGCTACGGACGTGAGCTCGCCGGACACGGCATCCGCGAGTTCTGCAACGCCACCACCGTCTGGTACGGCTCCGAGCCCCGGTGACCGTACACGCGGCGTCCCCGCCCGCTGAGAGGTGACCACGAGCGACGCCCCACCGTCCGCGCCGGCGGCCGGCCCCCGCGACGAGGAGCTCGACGCGCACTGGCGGGCCGCCAACCACCTGGCCGTCGGGCAGATCCACCTGAGGGACAATCCGCGAACCCGACGTCGTCCTCGCCTGTGCCGGGGACGTACCCACGCTGGAGACCCTGGCGGCCGCCCGGCTGCTGCGGCGCCACCTGCCGGAGCCGGCCGTGCGCGTGGTCAACGTCGTCGACCTGCCCGAGGTGGCGAACTGGTCCTGGGAGGGCTCAGAAGCGCAGTTCCGCCGCGATCCGCCCGTGCCCCTTGAGCGAGTCGTCCGCGACGAAGCAGACCTCCGCGCCGCTGTCCAGCGCCGCCTCGACCAGCTCGTCGACGATGTCCTCCCGGACGTTCTCGTCGGCCGGGTCCACCACGTCGTCGGTCACGGGCTTCAGGTGCTCCTGGTCGACCCGGACCGTCTGCTGGTGGTGCTCCTCCACCGCCACCAGACCGGCGCGGCCCTCGCGCACCGCGGCCCACACCTCGTCGAGCCCGCCGGCGAACGCCTTCCGGCTGCGCGCCGCGTCGAGCCTGCCGTCGATCTCCGCCGCGAAGTGCGCGCGCCGGGCCTCCAGGGCCGGGCGCAGCTCGGTGAGCAGGTCGCCGGGAGCGTTGTCGGCCGGTGCGCCCTTGGTGACCCGGCCCACCGCCTCCTTCGCGCACTCGCCGACCTCGTCGAACAGGGCGAGCGCCGGCGCGATGCCGACCAGGTACAGCGGACGCGGATCGGCGGCCAGGACGGCGCGCAGCTTCTCGTCCACCGTGCGCAGGAAGTTCCGGGTGTCCTCGTTGGCGAAGTTGCTCGGCGTGTCACCGATCCGCTCCGCGCGCTGCGGGTTGAACTCCTCGCGCGGGGCCGTCAGCGGAAAGCCCCCGGCGTGCGCCTCCTGCGCGGACTCGGCGGTGCCGCTGAAGAGGGCGGCGTGGTCGGCGGCCACGGTCAGCGCCCAGAAGGGCCGGGCCTGCGCCTTCGCGGCGACCAGGTTGCGGGTGAGGTAACTGTCGCTCAGCACCACTCGTTCGGGCGCGGTACGCGGCAGCCGCCAGATCCGGAACTCGTCGGCGGTCGCGAGGAGCACCAGCGCGTCCAGTGCCCGGCGCGGATCGAGCTCGTCCACCGCGTGTTCGAGCTGTCGCTTGATCGCGAGGCACGTGTCGCGGCTGACGGCCGGATCGGCCTCCAGCCTGTTGTGCGCTTCGGACAGCAGATTGCGCAGCCGTACGGCGTCCTGGGCGTTGTCCGGGGCGCGCCGGTGGGTCGGCATGGTCAGGGACAGGGCCGGATAGGGCCTGGCCGCGCGCAGCTCCCGCAGCAGGCCGGAGGTCAAGGCGTCCGTGTCCATCGGTTCCCTCCAGGGGAATGGCGCACTGCGTGCGGAGCGGGTGAATCAACGAGTCAATTCATACCTTTTGATCCTTACATGGGCGAATTGTTCATGCCTGGGTGTGAGAAGCCCTGCTTTCCCGTGCCCGTTCGGTGGAAGGAGCGCTCGCGAACCGGACCGGCCCGACGCGTGAAGCCCCTGTATGCGTCATGTGCCGGTCGAGCGAGGACCCGGGGCCTCCTTCGTGACGTCGCCCGGCCTCGGATGCGGGAGCCGCGGCGGCGGGCGAGAATGACGGGAAGGACAAGGAGGCGGCATGAGCGACGAGCCCGATTCCGTATCCAGCACCCGGGGCGTGACTCCGGATGCCCTCTTGCACACCGGCGCCAGCGACAACCCGTCCGCGGAGGACCTGGTGCTCGCATCGGGGCGGGACCTGACCCCGGAGAACCTCGAGTGGGCGCAACGCACCCTGGCCAGGGAGGGCAGGGCGGCCATCGACAAGCGACTGCCGTAGACAGTGGTGCGGCGCGGCGGCCCCGGCCGCCGCGCCCGCGGCAGGTACGGGCACCGGGCGCCGCTCGGTTAGCCTGAACGCACAATGAACCGTTTGACGACGTCAGAGGCCGGTTACGACCTCGCCCGCTTCCCCGAGGACCCCCGCGACCCGTTCCGTGCCTGGGACGCGGCCGACGCCTACCTGCTCCAGCATCTGGAGGGGGCCGACGGCACCGGCCCGGTCGACGTCTCGGGGAACGTCGTCGTGGTCGGGGACCGCTGGGGCGCCCTGAGCACCGTGCTGGCCGCGCACCACCCCGTACAGATCAGCGACTCCTACCTCGGACAGCGGGCGACCGCGGCGAACCTGCGGCGCAACGCGCTGCCCGCCGACGCGGTGCGCCTGCTGTCGCCGCGCGACACCCCGCCGGACCGCATCGACGTGTTGCTCGTACGCGTACCCAAGAGCCTCGCGTTCCTGGAGGACCAGCTGCACCGGCTCGCGCCCCGCGTGCACGCCGGCACCGTCGTCGTCGGCGCCGGCATGGTCAAGGAGATCCACACCTCCACGCTCAAGCTGTTCGAGCGGATCATCGGGCCGACCCGCACCTCCCTCGCGGTCCGCAAGGCCCGGCTCATCCACTGCACGCCGGACCCGGCCCTGCCCCGCACTCCCAGCCCCTGGCCCCTGCGCTACGAGCTGCCCGCCGACGCCGGACCGGCCGCCGGGCGCACCGTCACCAACCACGCCGGGATCTTCTGCGCCGACCGGCTCGACATCGGCACCCGCTTCTTCCTCAAGCACCTGCCGGCCCGCAGCGGGCCGGACCGGGTCGTGGACCTCGGCTGCGGCAACGGCGTCGTCGGCCTCGCCGCGGCCCTCGCCAACCCGGACGCCGCCCTCACCTTCATCGACGAGTCCTACCAGGCCGTCGCCTCGGCCGAGGAAACCTTCCGCGACAACACCGGGCCCGGCGCCCAGGCCCGCTTCGTCGTCGGCGACGCCCTGGCCGGCGCCGAGCCCGGCAGCGCGGACCTCGTCCTGAACAACCCGCCGTTCCACTCCCACCAGGCCACCACCGACGCCACCGCCCGGAACATGTTCCACGGTGCCCGGAGCGCGCTGCGCCAGGGCGGCGAGCTGTGGGTGGTCGCCAACCGGCACCTCGGCCACCACGCCACCCTGCGCCGCGTCTTCGGCAACTGCACCACGGTGGCGGGCGACCCCAAGTTCGTCGTCCTGCGCGCCGTCAAACGCTGAGCGCTACCCCCCCCGGGCCCTGCGTGGGGAGCTGCCGCAGACCAGCGCACGGAGGCGGCCCGATGCCCCCCCCGCCGGGCCGTCGGTGCGGCACCGACGGCGGGCGCCGATCCGGGTCCGTTCTTCCCGGAAACGGACGGCGCGTATGGCAGGGTGGCGAGGACATGACCAGCGCCAGTCCGGAGGGACCCATGAGCGACAGGGACCGGTTCGTAGTCGTCAGCGGCGGAGGCACGGGGATCGGCCGGGCGACGGCCGCCCGATTCGCCCAGCAGGGAGACCGGGTGACCATCCTGGGGCGACGCCAGGAGGTGCTGAGCGCCGCCGCGGCCGGGATACGGGGCACACATCCGGTCCGCGCCCTCGCCGTCGACCTCTCCCGGCCCGAGGACATCGAAGCCCGGCTGGGCGAACTCCCGGACCGCGTCGACGTGGTGGTGAACAACGCGGGCGGACGCGGCACCCCGGCGGAGGCGGGCGGCCTCAAGGAGGTCGCCGAGCGGTGGCGGCGGGACTTCGACAACAACGTCCTGCCCGCCGTCCTGCTCACCGAAGCGCTGCTGCCCCGGCTCGCCTCGCCGGGCGGCCGCGTGATCACGATCGGTTCCGTGGCGGCACTGCGCGGCAACGGGTCCTACGGTGCGATGAAGGCGGCCCTCCAGGCGTGGAACCACACGCTGGCAGGGCAGTTGGGGAGCCGAGGGGCCACGGCCAACGTGGTCGTACCCGGATACGTCGCGGGCACCGAGTTCTTCGGCGGACCGGCGAGCGAGGAGGAACTCGCCCGCAGGCGTGCCCAGACGCTGGTCGGCAGGGTCGGTGAGCCCGCCGATGTGGCCGCCGCCGTCGCCTTCCTGGCCGGCCCCGACGCCGGATACATCACGGGTGAGTTCTTCAATGTCAACGGAGGAACACTGCTCGGGCGTTGACCGCCGGGCCCGCCCGGACGGCCCGTCCTCGGACCCGGCAGCCGCCCCACCCCGTACACACGGAAGAGGCAGGCAGCCATACTGGACGGGCCGGGGAGGGTGCGGCGGCGGCAGGCGGAACGACGGGGGCGGCAACAGGGATGGCGGAAACCAGGCTGATCCAGAGCCGGTACCGGCTGCTCGACCTGATAGGGCGCGGCGGCATGGGCGAGGTCTGGCGCGCCCGCGACGAATCGCTGGGCCGCCAGGTCGCCGTCAAGTGCCTCAAACCCATGAGCGCCCAGCACGACGAGGACTACACCCGCATCGTCCGCGAACGCTTCCGCCGCGAGGCCCGGGTCGCCGCCGCGCTCCAGCACCGGGGCGTCACCGTCGTCCACGACTTCGGCGAGCACGAGGGCGTGCTCTACCTCGTGATGGAGCTGCTGGACGGCCGCAACCTCAGCCAGCTCCTGGAGGACAACGAGCAGCACCCGCTGCCGGTCGACGACATCGTGGACATCGCCGAACAGGTCGCCGACGCGCTCGGCTACACCCACCAGCAGGGCATCGTCCACCGCGACCTCAAGCCCGCCAACATCATGCGGCTGTCCGACGGGACGGTGAAGATCTGCGACTTCGGCATCGCCAGGCCCGGCCGCGGCATCCCCGTCACCTCCCGGCTCACCGGCGTCGGCGTCGCCATGGGCACCCCGCACTACATGTCGCCGGAGCAGATCAGCGGTGGCCAGGTCGACCACCGCAGCGACCTCTACTCGCTGGGCTGCGTCCTGTACGAGATCGCGACCGGCGCCCCGCCCTTCGACCTGGAGGACTCCTGGGGCATCCTCGTCGGCCACCGGGACACCCCGCCCGAGCCGCTGCGCTCCCACCGCGCCGAACTGCCCGGATTCTTCGACCGGGTCGTCCTGGACCTCCTCGCCAAGACCCCGGAGGAGCGCCCGGCCGACGCCCACGACCTGCGCCGCCGCATCGCCGTCGGCCGCACCGGCGAGCAGCCCTTCATCGAGCCGGCCGGGCAGGTGCCGCCCGCCCCGCCCGCCCCCGTCACCCTGTCCGGCCGGACGCCCGCCGCCGCTCCGCCGCTGCCCGTCTGGGCGCGCACGATGACCGGCGGCCACCAGGCGACGGGCACGGTGAACCCGCTGGCGCCGCCCGACCACTCGGCGGGGCTGACCCTCAGCTGGACCACCGGGGCCGGCCCGGCCCCCGCGCCCCTCACCGGCCACCAGGCCCTGGGCGCGGGCCCCGGCCGCAAGGTCCGGGCCGAGAACGCGCTGCGCGAGTTCGGCCGCCTCGCCGAGGACCGCGCCCGCGTCCTCGGCCCGGACCACAGCGAAACCCTCGCCGCCCGGCAGCAGATGGCGTACGCGCTCGGCCGCCTCGGCCGGCACGCCGAGGCCCACGAACTCCACGCCGCCGTGCTCCTGTCCCGGGAGCGCGCGATGGGCCCGGACCACCCCGACACCCTGCGCTGCCGCCACAACCTGGCCTTCAGCCTCAGCAGGCTGGGACGCCTGGAGGACTCGTACCGCATGGCCCGCGACGTGGCCGCGGCCCGTGCCCGGGTACTGGGCGCCGGCCACCCCGACACCCTGGTCACGCTCTACGAGGTCGGTTACGCGCTGGGCCGCCTCGGCCGGTGGACGGAGGCCCTGCACACCTACCGGCAGGTCGCCGAGGCCCGGACCCGGCTGCTGGGCCCCGACCACCCCGACACCCTCGCCACCCGCTACGAGGTCGGCATCAGCCTGGGACGGCTCGGCCGCAGCACCGACGCGCTGGAGCTGTACCGCGCGCTCGTCGCCGACCGCACCCGGGTCAACGGCCCCGTCGACCCGGAAACCCTGCGCGCCCGCCACGGACTGGGCGTCAACCTCGGCCGGCTGGCCCGCTGGGACGAGGCCCTGGCCGAGGCACAGGCGGTGTGCGCCGCCCGGGAGGGTGTCCTCGGCCCCGACCACCCCGACACCCTCGTCAGCCGCCGCGAGGTGGCCGTCGCCCTCGGCTGGCTGGGCCGCTGGTCCGACGCGCTCACCGTCTACCGGCAGGTCGCCGACGCCCGGACCCGGCTGCTGGGCGCCGCCCACCCCGACACCCTCGCCGGCCGCGACGACGAGGCGCACTGCCTCGAACAGCTGGGCCGCCCCCGCGAGGCGGCCGACCTCTACCGCGAGGTGGCCGCGCTCCGGCAGCAGGGCGGCGGCCGGCCACCGCCCTGACCGGGCACACGCTCTGGCCGGGCCGCACGTGCCGTGTTACCAAGGGACATGACCGTACGGGACAGCTATGACGCGGTGATCGTGGGCGGCGGCCACAACGGCCTGGTCGCGGCGGCCTACCTGGCCCGCGCCGGGCAGCGGGTCCTGCTCCTGGAACGGCTCCCGGCCACCGGGGGAGCGGCCGTATCGACCCGTCCATTCGCCGGCGTCGACGCCCGGCTCTCCCGCTACTCCTATCTGGTCTCGCTGCTCCCGCGGAAGATCGTCCGTGAGCTCGGACTGGACTTCGCCGTACGCAAGCGGACCGTTTCCTCGTACACCCCGGCCGTCCGCGACGGACGGCCCACCGGCCTCCTCGTCGGCGGCGACCGCACCCGCGACTCCTTCGCCGCGCTCACCGGCTCGGACCGCGAGTACGAGGCGTGGCAGCGCTTCTACGCGATGACCGGGCGGGTCGCCGGCCGCGTCTTCCCGACCCTGACCGAACCGCTCCCCACCCGTGACGCGCTGCGGGAGCGGATCGGCGACGAGGACGCCTGGCGCATGCTGTTCGAGGAGCCCATCGGCGTCGCCGTCGAGGAGCACTTCGCGGACGACCTCGTGCGCGGCGTCGTGCTCACCGATGCGCTGATCGGTACCTTCGCCGACGCCCACGACGCCTCACTGCTCCAGAACCGCTGCTTCCTCTACCACGTGATCGGCGGCGGAACCGGCGACTGGGACGTCCCGGTCGGCGGCATGGGCGCGCTCACCGACGCGCTCGCCGGGGCCGCCCTGGCCGCCGGCGCCCGGATCCGGACCGGCCACGAGGCGCTCCGCATCGACACGGACGGGACACGCGCCGAGGTGACCGTACGGGCGGACGGCGGCGAGCACACCGTCGGCGCCCGCCGGGTCCTGGTCAACGCGGCCCCGCAGACCCTCGCCGCCCTCCTCGGTGAGGAGCCGCCGGAGCCCGCCGAGGGCGCCCAGTTCAAGGTGAACATGCTGCTCACCCGGCTGCCCCGGCTCCGCGACCGGTCCGTCGACCCGCGCCGGGCGTTCGCCGGTACGTTCCACATCGCCGAGGGGTACGGGCAGCTCGCCGCCGCCCACCGGGACGCGTCGGCCGGGCGGCTGCCCGCCGCGCCGCCCTCGGAGATCTACTGCCACTCGCTGACAGATCCCTCGATCCTCGGCCCCGGCCTCGCCGCCACGGGCCACCAGACCCTGACCCTCTTCGGCCTGCACACCCCGGCCCGCCTCTTCGCCGACGACAACGACACCGCCCGCGCCACCCTGCTCCGGGCCACCCTCGCCGAACTCGACGCGCACCTGGAGGAGCCCCTCGCCGACTGCCTGGCGCGCGACGCGAACGGCGAGCCGTGCATCGAGGCGAAGACCCCGCTCGACCTCGAACGCGACCTGCGCCTGCCCGGCGGCCACATCTTCCACCGCGACCTCGCCTTCCCCTGCGCGACGGAGACCACCGGCCGCTGGGGCGTGGAGACCGCGCACCCCAACGTCCTGCTGTGCGGGGCGGGCGCGGTGCGCGGCGGCGGCGTGAGCGGGGTCCCCGGCCACAACGCCGCGATGGCGGCGCTGGGCCGGTGACAGGCCGCGCCGTCCCCCGGGCACCGGTGCGGGGCGGGCGGCCGGGCCCGTCCGCCCCGCGGTCGTGGTGTGCCGTCAGTCGGCCGACGCCGCCCAGCCGTCGGCCTCGATGCGGCCGGCGTCCGAGGGCCGGCTCTCGTCGAAGACCGTACGGTTGCCGTCCTCGACCTTGATGGCGTCCACGTACACACCCCGGCCCACGTACAGCGAGTCGGTGGTGTAGCGCCACCTGAGGCGCACCTCGGCACCGCGCCCGCCGGGGAGACCGGCTTCGAGGCGGTGCCAGACCCGGCCCGACCAGCCGGAGAGCGAGCCGTCCGGGTGCGACTCGGTCCGGGGATGAGGGCCCTGCCCCGTCGCGGTGGTGGTGAACGGAACCGGCTGCCAGGTGGTCCCGGCGTCCGTCGACGCCTCCAGGCGGAGGAAGTCCGAGGCCGGTTCGGTGTCCCACCACAGCGCACAGCTCAGCCGGGCGCGCGAGGAGGCGAGCGGCAGGGGCGGCAGCGCCAGGGTGGCGGTGGCGGCGCTCGCCATTCCGGAGAACCAGGCCGTACGCCCCCGGGCCGGCCGGACCGCGACCGCCCGCGCCATCTGGTTGGCGGTGGCGACGCGCGGCGCGCTGCCGGAGCGCCAGCTGCGCACCGGGTGCACCGAGTTGCCCAGCACGATCAGGAACGAGTCCGTGGTCGGGTCCAGGACCAGGCTGGTGCCGGTGAAGCCGGTGTGCCCCGCCGTACGGGGCGTGGCCATGGCCCCCATGTACCAGTGCTGGTAGAGCTCGAAGCCCAGGCCGTGCTCGTCACCGGGGAACGCCGTGTTGAAGTCGGTGAACAGCAGGTCGACCGAGTCCTCCGAGAGGATGCGGGCCCGGCCGTAGACCCCGCCGTTGAGCAGGGTGCGCGCGAGGACCGCGAGGTCCCAGGCGCACGAGAACACCCCGGCGTGTCCGGCCACCCCGTCCAGGCTGTAGGCGTTCTCGTCGTGCACCTCGCCCCAGACCAGGCCGCGGTCGAGTCCGGACCAGGGGCGCCGGGCGTCCTCGGTCGCGGCGATCTTCGGCTTCCAGGAGGCCGGCGGGTTGTACCGGGTGCGGTGCATCCCGAGCGGACCGGTGATCCGCTCGCGCAGCAGGACGTCCAGGGTCCGGCCGGTCAGCTTCTCCAGGACCAGCTGGAGCGAGATCAGGTTGAGGTCGGAGTAGAGGTAGACCGTGCCGGGCGGGTTGGCCGGCACCTCGTTCCACAGGAGCTCCAGCTTCCCTTCCCGGGTCGGCGCGCTGTAGAGCGGGATCCAGGAGGTGAAACCCGAGGTGTGCGTCAGCAGCTGACGGATGGTTATGTCCTGCTTGCCGCCGCCCGCGAACTCCGGGAGATAGGAGGCGACCGTGGCCTCCAGCTCCAGTGCGCCGTGCTCGATCTGCTGCACGGCCAGGATCGAGGTGAACAGCTTGGAGACCGACGCCATGTCGAAGACCGTGTCCTCGGCCATCGCGATCTGCTGGTCCGCGGGGAGCTCCACACCGGTGTCGGTGGTCTCGTCGTACGCCGAGTAGCGCACCGCCTTGCCGATCGGATGGTGCAGCGCCACCGTCCCGCCGCGGCCCGCGAGCAGCACCGCGCCCGCGTACCACGGGTGTTTCGGTGACGCGGCCAGGTAGCGCTCCGCCTCGGTGACCAGCTTGTCGAGGGGTTCGCGCAGGAGCCCGGCACGGGAAGCCGAACCGCGCCGCAGCGTCGGCTTCGCGCCCCGGCCCGCGTTCATCTCCGACGTCCCCGTCCCCGTCTCCGTGGCGGACGCCGTGCCCGCGAACGGGATGGGCGCCAGGGCGAGTGCTCCGCCCAGGGCCAGCATCCCACCGCCGACCCTCCGCCGGCTGATACCCCCGGCCGCCGTGTCCTGCGTCATGCACAACCCCTTCCCACTGCCTGAAAGTAACTTTCGAAATCTCGTACGGGCATGAAACTTCCTGCCGAGCAGAGAGTACTGTCAGGGCCCGCCGTGCCGTAGGGGGTGGAGGCGCAAAGAATCTGACAAATCGTCAGGGAGTGTCTCTCCTCGGCCGGGGCTCCGGTCGGACGTGGCGTTCTCGGACCTGTCGAGGCCGTGACCTCGGGGGAACCGGCCGTGAGGCGGAGTCAGTCCCCGTCCGGGGCCGTGCTCTTGAGGAAGTCGATGAGCCCGTGCGGGGCGCGCTCGTCGAGGCGGAGGTCCAGGATCTCGTGGGCGTCCGCGTGGAAGGACGCGCTGCGCGGGAACATCGCCGCTTCGTAGGCGGTGAGCGCGGCTTCGACGTCGCCGGGATGAGCGGCGATCGCCTTACCGAGCTCCGAGCCGTCGAACATCGCCGGATTCGCGCCGTCGCCGGACGGCGGCATCAGGTGCGCGGCGTCGCCGAGGAACGTCACGCCGGGCACGCGGTCCCATCGATGTGCGCCGGCACGCTCCCGGACCCTTGACCGCCGGGCCCGGGCCGCACAGGATCACGCCATGACCGGTGTACGCAGCAGCACAGTCGACGGCGTCGTGACCCGCAGCGCACGACGCGCCCCCGGACGCACCGCCCTGCGGTACGCCGACCGGTCCTGGACCTACCGCGAGCTGGACGAGGCCGTCACCACCGCGGCCGCCGCCCTCACCGAGGGCCACGCGCTGCGGCCGGGGGACCGGGTGGCCGCCTACGCGCACAACTCCGACGCCTATCTGATCGCCTTCCTCGCCTGCGCCCGCGCCGGGCTCGTCCATGTGCCGGTCAACCAGAACCTCACCGGGGACGACCTGGCGTACATCCTGCGCCAGTCCGGCAGCTCCCTGGTCCTCACCGACCCGGCCCTCGCGGACCGCCTCCCCGAGGGCTTCGCGGTACGGGCGCTGCGCGACGAGGAGGGCTCGCTGCTGGCCGAACTGAGCACGCCGCGCCCCTTCGCCTCCGCGCACGAACCCGCCGCCGACGACCTGGTCCAGCTGCTGTACACCTCCGGGACCACCGCGCTCCCCAAGGGCGCGATGATGACGAACGGCGCCCTCGTCCACGAGTACGTCAGCGCCGTCACCGCCCTGGACCTGCGCGCCGGCGACCGGCCCGTCCACGCGCTGCCGCTCTACCACTCGGCCCAGATGCACGTGTTCCTGCTGCCCTACCTCGCGGTGGGGGCCGAGAACACCGTCCTCGACGCCCCGGACGCGGCCCGGATCTTCGACCTGGTCGAGTCCGGGCGGGCCGACAGCCTCTTCGCCCCGCCCACCGTGTGGATCGGTCTCGCCAACCACCCCGACTTCGCGGCCCGCGACCTCGGCGGGCTGCGCAAGGCGTACTACGGGGCGTCGGTCATGCCCGTCCCCGTGCTGGAACGCCTCCGCGACCGGCTCCCCGGCCTGGCCTTCTACAACTGCTTCGGGCAGAGCGAGATCGGCCCGCTGGCCACCGCGCTGGGACCGGACGAGCACGAGGGCCGGATGGACTCGTGCGGCAGGCCCGTCCTCTTCGTCGAGGCGAAGGTGGTCGACGAGAACGGCAAGGACGTCCCCGACGGCACGGCGGGCGAGGTGGTCTACCGCTCGCCCCAGCTGTGCACCGGCTACTGGGACAAGCCGGAGGAGAGCGCGGAGGCGTTCCGCGACGGCTGGTTCCACTCCGGCGACCTCGCCGTCCGGGACGCGGACGGCTACTTCACGGTGGTCGACCGGGTGAAGGACGTCATCAACTCCGGCGGGGTCCTCGTCGCGTCCCGGCAGGTCGAGGACGCCCTCTACACTCACCCCGCGGTCGCCGAGGCGGCCGTCGTCGGGCTGCCCGACGAACGCTGGATCGAGGCGGTCACCGCCGTCGTCGTCCTGAAGGACGAGGCCGGCGAGGAGGAGCTGATCGCGCACGCCCGCGAACGGCTCGCCCACTTCAAGGCGCCGAAGCGGGTCGTGTTCGTGGACGCCCTCCCGCGCAACGCCAGCGGGAAGATCCTCAAACGGGAGCTGCGCGACCGCTTCGCCTGACGGCCGTCCGGCCGCATGTCACCGGACGAGGCCGACGCCGACATGGAAGGTGTCGACGGCCTCCGGGCCCTGCGACGCGGGGGTGGTGCCGTTGTGCCACCGCGTGGCGGTCACCAGACCCGGGCCGACCAGGTCGAGCCCGTCGAAGAAGCGGGCCACCTCCGCACGGTCGCGGGGCCGCAGCGTGATGCCGCTCGACCGGTAGCGGTCCAGGGCCTCCTGGTCGACGACGAGGAAGTCCAGGGTGAAGTGGGAGAGGGCCAGGCAGCTGCCTGCGGGCAGCGCGTCCAGCAGGGTGCGGGTGATGCCGTACGGATCGTCCTCGTCGGCCAGGAAGTGCATCAGGGCGATCATCGAGAGCGCCACGGGCCGGTCGAAGTCCAGCACCGTGCGGGCGTGGGCGAGGATCTTCTCCGGCTCGCGCACATCGGCTTCCAGGTAATCGGTGGCGCCCTCGGGGGAGCTGACGAGCAGCGCCTCCGCGTGCCGCAGGACGATCGGATCGTTGTCCGTGTAGACGATCCGGGCCGCCGGGTCGACCTCCTGGACGATCTGGTGGAGGTTCGGCCGGGTCGGGATGCCGGTCCCGATGTCGAGGAACTGGCCGATGCCCGCCCGCGCCGCCCAGCCGGCCGCCCGGTGCATGAAGGCCCGGTTCTGCGCGACCCCCGCCTTCGCCAGGTCCGGCATCTGCTCGCCCAGTTCCTGGTCGACGGGATAGTGGTCCTTGCCGCCGAGCAAGTAGTCGTAGACGCGTGCCGGATGCGGCCTGCTGGTGTCGACCGGTGTCCCGGCCGGGCCTGCCGTCATGGTGTGCTCCCCAATCCTTCGACGGGAGAACACGAGTCCCCCCAGCGGACAACGGTCACTCCGGCTCATCCTGCCACAGCAACCCCATTGCCCAGCAGGGGAGTTACCCGCGCTCGTCCACGATCCGCCGGAACTTGCCGACCGACCGCTCCAGTGTCTTCGGGTCGAGGATCTCGACGCCGACCGACACCCCGATCCCGTCCTTGACCGCCGCCGCGACGGATGCGGCGGCCGCCGCCCGCTGCCCCGGCGTCGCCCCGGGCCGGGCCTCCGCCCGCACCGTCAGCACGTCGAGCCGGCCCTCTCGGGTCAGCCGGAGCTGGAAGTGCGGCGACACCCCCGGGGTGCGGAGCACGATCTCCTCGATCTGTGTCGGGAAGAGGTTGACCCCGCGCAGGATCACCAGATCGTCGCTGCGTCCGGTGACCTTCTCCATCCGCCGGAAGACACGGGCCGTGCCGGGCAGCAGCCGGCTCAGGTCCCGCGTCCGGTACCGGATCACCGGCATGGCCTCCTTGGTCAGCGAGGTGAACACCAACTCGCCCTTCTCCCCCTCGGGCAGCACCTCGCCGGTGAACGGGTCGACCACCTCCGGATAGAAGTGGTCCTCCCAGATGTGCAGCCCGTCCTTCGTCTCCACGCACTCCTGCGCCACACCCGGCCCCATCACCTCGGACAGGCCGTATATGTCGACCGCGTCGATCGCGAACCGCTCCTCGATCTCGCGCCGCATCTCCTGCGTCCAGGGCTCGGCCCCGAAGATCCCCGCCTTCAGCGAGGTCGTACGCGGATCGACGCCCTGCCGCTCGAACTCGTCGAGGACGGTCAGCATGTACGAGGGCGTCACCATGATGATGTCGGGCCGGAAATCCTGGATCAGCCGGACCTGGCGGGCCGTCATGCCGCCCGACGCGGGGATCACCGTGCAGCCGAGCCGCTCCGCCCCGTAATGCGCCCCGAGACCGCCGGTGAACAAGCCGTAGCCGTAGGCCACATGGATCTTCTGCCCCGGGCGGCCCCCCGCCGCCCGGATGGAGCGGGCCACCACGTCGGCCCACGTCTCCAGGTCCTTCTCCGTGTAGCCGACGACGGTCGGCCGGCCCGTCGTCCCGCTGGAGGCGTGGATGCGGCGGATCTCCTCCTCCGGCACCGCGAACATCCCGAACGGGTAGTTGTCCCGCAGATCGGCCTTGGTGGTGAAGGGGAACCGCGCCAGATCGCCGAGCGAACGGCAGTCCTCCGGCCGCAGCCCCGCCCGGTCGAACGCCGCCCGGTAGTGCGCCACGTTCTCGTACGCGTGGCGCAGCGTGGCCCGCAGCCGTTCCAGCTGGAGCGCCTCCAGCTCGTCGCGGCTCATCCGTTCCGCCGCATCCAGCAGAGCCGTCACGCGGGCCTCCCTCGTTCCGTACGCGCCGTGCGGGCGACCGATCATTCGGTCGCCTCCTTCCGGAGCAGTAATTCAGGATCGCGCACCGCCTGACAAGAGGGATGACGCATCTCGCCCACCCGCCCGGATACGCCCGTACCGAACACGGCTGCATCACCCGGACAGCCCTGTTTGGATGGAAACCATGCCGACCTTCCACACGTACGACGGAACCGAGCTCGCCTATCACCTCATGGGGGAGGGGACACCGCTCATCTGCCTGCCGGGCGGTGCCATGCGGGCGAGCGCCTACCTCGGTACCCTCGGCGGTCTCGCCGCCCACCGGCAGCTGATCCTCCTCGATCTGCGCGGCACAGGAGGCTCCGCCGCCCCCGCGGACCCCGCCACCTACCGCTGCGACCGGCAGACCGGCGACGTCGAGGCCCTGCGCGCCCACCTCGGCCTGGAACGCGTCGACCTCCTCGCCCACTCCGCGGCCGGCGACCTCGCCGCCCTCTATGCCGCCCGGTATCCGGAGCGGCTGCGCAACCTGGTCCTCGTCGCCCCCACCACCCGGGCCACCGGCCTCCCCGCCGTCGTGCGCGACGCCCGCGAGGCGGCCGCCCTGCGCAGCTCGCAACCGTGGTACGAGGACGCGCTCGCCGCCCTGGAGGAGATCTGGGCCGGCCGGATGACCGACGAACTGCGCGCCCGGGCAAGGCCGTTCATGTACGGGCGCTGGGACGCCGCCGCGCGGGAGCACGCCGCGGGCTCGCCCGCCCAGATCAACGCCGAGGCCGCCGCACGGTACGCCGGCGAAGGCGCCTTCGACCCGGCCGCCACGGTGCCCGCCCTGCGCACGCTGGAGGCACCGGTCCTCGTGCTGACCGGCGAGTACGACACCGTCCTCACCCCCGACCGCGCCGCCGAACTGGCCGCGCTCTTCCCGCACGCGGAGTTCGCCGTGCAGCGCGGCGCCGCGCACTTCCCGTGGATCGACGACGCGGGGGCGTTCGCCCGCACGATCGAGGCGTTCCTCGACCCGGAGGTGCACAGCGTCCGGGCCGGCGGGGTGCGACTCGCCCACCGGGTGTGGGGCGACCCGGCCGCGCCGCCGGTCGTCCTGGCCCACGGCCGGTGCGGGAACAGCGGCGACTGGGCCCACATCGCCGCCCGGCTCGCCGCCACGCACCGGGTGTACGCCTTCGACTTCCGGGGCCACGGGCTCAGCGACTGGCCCGGCCGCTACTCCTTCGAGCTGTTCCGCGACGACCTGCACGGCTTCCTGGAGGCCCGCAACCTCGCCGGCGCCACCGTCGTCGGACACTCCATGGGCGCCGCCGCCGCATACCTGCTCGCCGAGCGGCACCCGGGGCTGATCGGCCGCCTCGTCCTCGAGGAGCCGCCGCCGCCCCTCCCGCTCGACCCGCCGCGCCCGGTCCCCGAACACCCGGGCGGAGAGCTGGACTTCGACTGGCCGCTCGTGCCGTCCACCGACGCCCAGCTCAACGCCCCGGACCCGGCCGGCCGCGAACTCCTCGGTGAGATCACCGCCCCCACCCTCGTCATCGGCGGCGGCCCGGGCAGCCGGATCGCGCAGGAGGACCTGGCCCGGATGGCCCGCCGCATCCCCGGCGCCGAACACGTCACCATCGACGCGGGCCATCTCGTACACACCGAACGACCGGAGGAATTCCTGGCGGCCCTCCGGTCGTTCGGTATGTGATCAGCTTCCAGACGTCACGTCAGTCGCGGTGCAGCAGCCTCACCAGCACCTCGTGCAGCGTCGCCTCGGCGTCCTCGGCGGCCGACTCCGCACGCCAGGCGACGAAGCCGTCGGGGCGCACCAGGACCGCACCGTCCGGGCGCGTCCCGTGGGCCTCGGCCCAGTCCGCCCCGTCCTCCGGCTCCAGATCGCCGCCCTCCCCGATGCCGAACGCGTCGAGCCGCACCCCCAGCCGGTCGGCGACCCGGGACGCGGCCCGCCGCCACACCGTGTCGGCGCCGTCGGCGAGCAGCACGAATGAGCGCTCGTACAGATCGAGGGTCGAGATCCGCTCCCCGGCCCGGCGCACCCACAGATGGGGCGCCCTGCTGCCCGGATCGCCCGTCAGCCGCATCCCCTCCGGAACCACCGGCGCGTCCGGGGCCGCGCCCAGCACCGCGCCCTCCACATAGCGGTAGCCCAGCACCACGTTCAGCATCCCGCCCCGCTTGCCGCCACCCACCGAGGGCGGCGGTGCGTAGCCGGGGTGGCTGTGCTCCTCGGACCTCGCCGACGCGCGCTCGCCGGTCGCCCGGGCCACCGGCAGCCGCTCCTGGCCGTACGTCTCCAGCAGCCCCCGGCCCGCCTCGCCCCGCAGGACCGCGGCCAGCTTCCACGCCAGGTTGTGCGCGTCCTGGATGCCGGTGTTGGAGCCGAACGCGCCGGTGGGCGACATCTCGTGCGCCGAGTCACCGGCCAGGAACACCCGGCCCCGCGAATACCGCTCGGCCACCCGCTCCGCCGCGTGCCACGGCGCCTTGCCCGTGATCTCCACGTCGATGTCCGGCGCACCGACGGCGGCGCGGATGTGGCGGGCGCACCGCTCGTCCGTGAAGTCCTCCAGCGTCTCGCCGCGGCCGGGCTGCCACGGGGCGTGGAACACCCACTCACGCTCGTTGTCCACCGGCAGCAGAGCGCCCTCCGCCTCCGGGTTGGTCAGGTAGCACACGATGAAGCGCCGGTCGCCCAGTACCTCGGCCAGCCCGCGCGACCGGAAGGTGACGCTCACGTTGTGGAACAGCTCGCCGGCCCCCGAACGGCCGATGCCCAGCTGCTCACGGATCGGGCTGCGCGGCCCGTCCGCCGCGATCAGGTAGTCGGCCCGTACCGTCGTGTGCTCACCGGTATCCCGGTTCTTCAGGGCCGCCGAGACACCCGAGGCATCCGGGTCGAACGACAGCAGCTCCGTGGAGAACCGCAGGTCACCGCCCTGCTCCCGGGCCCGCTCCAGCAGGACGGGCTCCAGGTCGTTCTGGCTGCACAGGCACCAGCCCGTCGGGCTGAACCGGGCGAGCGCCCCGCCCGGGTCGATCTCCCGGAACAACCACTCCTGGTCGTCCCCGGTCAGCGACCCGGCCTGGAGGATGCCGTGGTTGTCCGCCAGCACCGAGGCCGCCGCCCGGATCTCCCGCTCCACGCCCGCCCGGCGGAACACCTCCATCGTGCGGACGTTGTTGCCGCGGCCACGCGGATGCGTCGAGGTGGCCGCGTGCTTCTCGACCAGCAGATGCTCGACGCCGAGCCGGCCGAGGAAAAGGGACGCGGACAGGCCCACCAGCGAGCCGCCCACGATGAGGACCGGTACATGGAGGTCGACGTTCTCGTTCATCAGTTGCTCCAGCTCGGACGTCGTACGGATGCAGTGTCCATGCCCGTACAGGGGCCGGGTCGGAGCGCTTCGGACGCCCCCTCACCTGAACGGTTCATAAATCTCGCGTCGGGCGGACCAGCGTTTCACGATCGGTCACGGAGACGCCGCCCTCGGTCCAGGGCGGGCCGTGCGCGCTCTCCGGGAGATTCCCCGTTCCGATTCCCGCGGCAGCCGACGGGCCACCGCTCCGGCCGGCTCTCCCAGCCTCCCTGCCTCACACCGTCGAAGGAGTTCGCCAGATGACCACCACCCTCTCGGAACGGATCTCACAGTCCGCCTTCGACGGATCCAGGCTGCGTGTCGTGCTGCTGCTCGACCTGCACGACGGCGCCCAGAAGCAGTTCCTGGAAGCGTACGAGCACATGCGCAACCAGGTCGCCTCCATCCCCGGCCACATCAGCGACCAGCTGTGCCAGTCCATCGAGAACCCCTCGCAGTGGCTGATCACCAGCGAGTGGGAGAGCGCCCCGCCCTTCCTCGCCTGGGTCAACAGCGAGGAGCACGTCGCGACCGTGCAGCCCCTGCACAGCTGCGTACGCGACACCCGGTCACTGCGCTTCAGCGTGCTGCGCGAGACCGGCAAGGGGTTCGAGAACGTCCCCGACCCGGCCCGGGGCAGCCTCCAGGCGTCCCCGCGCCTCGGCGACGGCGTCGTACGCCACGCGCTCACCTTCACGGTGAAGCCGGGCACCGAGGACATCGTGGCGAAGCTCCTCGCCGACTACGAGTCCCCCCGCTCACGCGTCGACGACCACACCCGGCTGCGCCGCACCTCGCTGTTCATGCACGGCAACCGGGTCGTGCGCGCGGTCGAGGTCGAGGGCGACCTCATGGCCGCGCTGCGCCACGTCTCCCGCCAGCCCGAGGTCCGCGCCGTCGAGGAGGCCATCAACCCCTACCTCGAACAGGACCGGGACCTCGCCGACCCCGACTCCGCCCGGATGTTCTTCACCCGCGCGGCCCTGCCCACCGTGCACCACGTCTCGGCCGGCCGCCACGCCCCCGGCAGCCTGCACCGGCACGCGGTGTTCTACCAGGCCAAGGAGGGCTGCGGGATGCCCCTGGCCCGGCTGCTGGCGGAGCACGACGAGGAGGCCGCCGAGGACACCGGCAGCCCCATCGACAGCAGCACGATCTTCCAGCGCGACGACATCGTCGTCCGTCTCCTGGAAGTGAGCGGCCCGCTCGACGCGCGGCCCGCCCAGGCGCTCGGCATCAACGGCCCCGGCAAGGCGGCCCGCCTGGCCCGCCTCCTGGACGGTGAGGCCAACGCCGTACCGGCCACCGACCAGGACGCCGCACGCTTCCTCGCCCGGTCCGAGATGCGGCTGATCACCGACCGGCGGGCCGCGGATTCCTGAACCGCGCTCCGGCTTTTGGGGGGTTCTCGCTCGACCCGTCATCACAACGCGCCCTGCGCCCAGGAGGAAAGCAGTCATGACCACCCACCGGCCACGCATCGTGGACCTCAGTGAGACCCAGCCCAACCGCAGGCGCGGAGGCGACCTGCGCGCCCTGCTCACCCCGACCGCGGTGGGCGCCACCAGCGGCTTCATGGGGCTGGCCATCGTCGAGCCCGGCGACCGCATCGGCGAGCACTACCACCCGTACTCGGAGGAGTTCGTGTACGTCGTGCAGGGGCTCCTGGAGGTCGACCTGGACGGGGAGACGCACGCGATGCGCCCCGACCAGGGCCTGCTGATCCCCCCGCACGTGCGCCACCGCTTCCGCAACGTGGGCGACACCGAGGCCCGCATGGTCTTCCACCTCGGCCCGCTCGCCCCCCGCCCCGAACTCGGACACGTCGACACCGAAGTGACCGAGACCGCCGAGCTGGGCGCCCCGCCAGAACGAACCGAGGCCGCCTCATGACCCGGCGCGTCGCGGTCACCGGAGTCGGCGTCGTCGCCCCGGGCGGCATCGGGGCCCCGGCCTTCTGGGACCTCCTCTCCAACGGCCGCACCGCGACCCGGGGTATCACCCTCTTCGACCCGGCGGGCTTCCGCTCCCGGATCGCCGCCGAGTGCGACTTCGACCCGGCGGCCCACGGACTGGACGACGAGGACACCGCCCGCGCGGACCGCTATGTGCAGTTCGCGATGGTCGCCGCCCGCGAGGCGCTCGCTGACGCCGGTCTGGACCCCGAACACACCGACCCCTGGCGGATGGGCGTCTCCCTCGGCACCGCCGTCGGCGGAACCACCCGCCTCGAACACGACTACGTCGCCGTCAGCGAGAGGGGAGCGCGCTGGGACGTCGACCACCGCCGGGCCGGCCCCCACCTGGAGCGCGCCTTCTCGCCCAGCTCGCTGGCCTCCGCCGTCGCCGAGCAGGTCGGCGCGCACGGCCCCGTGCAGACCGTCTCCACCGGCTGCACCTCCGGCCTGGACGCCATCGGCTACGCCTTCCACTCCATCGAGGAGGGACGGGTCGACGTCTGCATCGCCGGCGCGTCGGACTCGCCGATCACTCCGATCACCGTGGCCTGCTTCGACGCGATCAAGGCGACCTCCCCCAACAACGACGACCCGGAGCACGCCTCCCGGCCCTTCGACGCGCGCCGCGACGGCTTCGTGATGGGCGAGGGCGGGGCCGTGCTCGTCCTGGAGGAACTGGAGCACGCCCGGGCCCGCGGTGCGACGGTGTACTGCGAGATCGCCGGTTACGCGACCTTCGGCAACGCGTACCACATGACCGGGCTCACCCCCGAGGGGCTGGAGATGGCCGAGGCCATCAACCAGGCGCTCGGCCATGCCAGGATCTCCCCGCAGGACATCGACTACGTCAACGCGCACGGCTCGGGCACCAAGCAGAACGACCGGCACGAGACCGCCGCGGTGAAACGGGCGCTCGGCGCGCACGCCCACAAGGTGCCGATGAGCTCCATCAAGTCGATGGTGGGCCACTCCCTCGGCGCGATCGGGGCGATAGAGATCGCCGCTTGCGTCCTGGCCCTGGTCAACCAGACGGTGCCGCCGACGGCGAACTACGAGTCCCCGGACCCGGAGTGCGACCTCGACTACGTGCCGCGCACCGCCCGTTCCCTGAAGCTGCGCAGCGTCCTGTCGGTCGGCAGCGGCTTCGGCGGCTTCCAGTCCGCGGTGGCCCTGACCCGAACAGGTGGGAGGACACCATGAGCACCCGAAAGGCCCGCCGCACCGTCGTCACCGGCATCGGCGTCGTCGCCCCCAACGGCACGAGCACCGAAGCCTTCTGGAAGCGGACGCAGGAGGGCATGAGCGTCCTGGACCGGGTCACCCGCGAAGGGTGCGAGGACCTGCCGCTGCACATCGCCGGCGAGGTCCGCGGCTTCGACCCGTCCGCGGTCATCGAGGAGCGCTACCTCGTCCAGACCGACCGCTTCACGCACTTCGCGATGGCCGCAGCCGACATGGCCCTGGAGGACGCCCGGCTCGGCCGGGCCGACTACGAGGACCAGCCGTTCGGCGTGGGCGTGGTGACCGCGGCCGGCTCCGGCGGCGGCGAGTTCGGCCAGCGCGAGCTGCAACGGCTGTGGGGCCAGGGCTCCACGTACGTCGGGCCCTACCAGTCGATCGCCTGGTTCTACGCGGCGAGCACCGGCCAGATCTCCATCCGCGGCGGCTTCAAGGGGCCGTGCGCGGTGGTGGCCGGCGACGAGGCGGGCGGCCTCGACGCGCTCGCGCACGCCGACCGCTCCGTGCGGCGCGGCACCGACGCGGTCGTGGTCGGCGCGGCGGAGGCCCCGCTCGCGCCCTACTCGGTGGTCTGCCAGCTCGGCTACCGCGACCTGAGCGCCTGCGAGGACCCGACGCGGGCCTACCGCCCGTTCACCTCGGACGCCTGCGGTTTCGTGCCCGCCGAGGGCGGCGCGATGTTCGTGGTCGAGGAGGAGAGGTCGGCCCGCGAGCGCGGTGCCCGGGTCCGGGCGGAGATCGCGGGGCACGCCGCCACCTTCACCACCGCCGCGCACTGGGAGGAGTCCCGGGAGGGCCTCGCCCACGCCATCGAGGGTGCGCTGCGGGAAGCCGGCTGCGCCCCGGACGAGATCGACGTCGTCTTCGCGGACGCGCTCGGCTCGCCGGCCGCCGACCGGGCCGAGGCGCTGGCGCTGGCCGACGCGCTCGGCCCGCACAGCCGGCGCGTCCCCGTGACCGCCCCCAAGACCGGGACCGGCCGCGCCTACTGCGGGGCCCCCGTCCTGGACGCGGCCGCCGCCGTCCTGTCCATGGAGAACGGCCTCGTGCCGCCCACGCCCAACGTCTTCGAGATCTGCCACGACCTCGACGTCGTCACCGAACGGGCCCGCCCCGCCGAACTGCGTACCGCGCTCGTGCTCAGCCGAGGCCTCATGGGCTCCAACGCGGCCCTGGTGCTGCGGCGTCCCGCCTGAGCCCGTCCACCCCTCGTGAGAAGGAGAAGTCCCTCATGACCGAACGTCTGACGTACGAAGAGCTCGCCGCCCTGATGAAGAAGGGCGCCGGACTCTCCGTCGACCCCCGCGAGATGGAGAACCGCTCCGACACCGCCTTCGACGAGTTCGGCCTCGACTCCCTGGGCCTGCTCGGCATCGTCGGCGTACTGGAGAACCGGCACGGGCAGCCGCTGCCGGCCGACGCGGACCGGTGCAAGACGCCCCGCGAGTTCCTCGACCTCGTCAACAACAGCCTCATGACAGGAGCCTGACGTGTCCGGACACACCGAGAACGAGATCCTCATCGCCGCCCCCCTGGACCTCGTCTGGGACATGACGAACGACCTGGAGAACTGGCCGCAGCTCTTCAGCGAGTACGCGGCCGTCGAGGTCCTGGAACGGGACGGCGAGCGCACCACCTTCCGCCTGACCATGCACCCCGACGAGAACGGCAAGGTGTGGAGCTGGGTCTCCGAGCGCACCACCGACCGGCCGGGCCGCACCGTGCGGGCCCGCCGCGTCGAGCCCGGGCCGTTCCAGCACATGGACATCCGGTGGGAGTACTCCGAGGTGCCCGGCGGCACCCGCATGCACTGGCAGCAGGACTTCGCGATGCGCCCCGACGCGCCGGTCGACGACGCCTGGATGACCGACAACATCAACCGGAACTCCAAGGTCCAGATGGAGCTGATCCGGCAGAAGATCGAGCAGCGCGACCGTGAGCGCCGCTCCGCCGCCGTCCCGGCCAACTGACCCACCGTCGCAGGCCGGCCCCGTCCGGCCTCCCGGCCGGGTCCGGCCCGGGGCAGCAGAAAGGCACCACCGATGCACCACGCTCTGATCGTCGCCCGGATGGCGCCGGGATCGGCCCCGGACATCGCGGAACTGTTCGCCGCGTCCGACAACAGCGAACTGCCGCACCTGGTGGGCGTCACCCGCCGCAAGCTCTTCCAGTTCGGCGACGTCTACCTGCACCTGATCGAGTCCGAGCGTCCGCCGGGACCGGAGATCGCCAAGGTGACCGAGCACCCGGAGTTCAGGGCCGTCAGCGAACGGCTCACCGCCTTCGTCAGCCCCTACAACCCCGATACCTGGCGCGGGCCGAAGGACGCGATGGCCCAGGAGTTCTACCGCTGGGAGCGCGACGCCACCGCGTGAGCGCCCGTACGCGGACCGCCCCGGCCCCGGCCGCAGAGCCGGAACCGGGGCGGTCCGCGTACGGACCCGGTCTCAGCCGGGCACCACGCACTCGAACGCGTGCAGATACGGGTTGACCGGCCGGATCCCGTCGATCCGCAGCCCCGCCTCGGACAGCCGGTCCACCAGGCTCTGCCGGGTGTGCTTGGCCCCGCCCACGTTCAGGAGCAGGAGCAGGTCCATGGCGGTCGTGAACCGCATCGACGGGGTGTCGTCGACCAGGTTCTCGATGACGACGACGCGGGCGCCGGGACGGGCCGCGCGGACGACGGAGCGCAGCGCCCGGCGGGTGCTGTCGTCGTCCCACTCCAGGATGTTCTTGATGATGTAGAGGTCGGCGGCCACCGGGATACCCTCCCGGCAGTCCCCGGCCACGATGTCCGCCCGTCCGGCCAGCGCACCGCCGTCCCGCAGCCGCTCGTCGGCCCGGGCGATCACCCCCGGCAGGTCCATCAGGGTGCCGCTCACCGTCGGGTGCTTCTCCAGCAGGCTCGCCAGCACATGCCCCTGGCCGCCGCCGATGTCGGCGACCACCGAGACCCCGGTGAGGTCGAGCAGGGCGGCGACGTCCAGCGCCGACTGCACGCTGGAGGTGGTCATGGCCGCGTTGAACACCTGCGCCGACTCGTGGGCGTCCTGGTGGAGGTAGTCGAAGAACTCCTTGCCGAACACGTCCTCGAAGACGTTGCCGCCGGAGCGCACCGCGTCCTCCAGCCGGGGCCAGACCTCCCAGGTCCAGGGCTCCGTGCACCACAGCGAGATCGCCCGCAGACTGTTCGGGTCGTCCTCCCGCAGCAGTCGGGACATGTCGGTGTGCGCGAAGGTGCCGTCCGCGTTCTCCGTGAAGACGCCGTAGCAGGCCAGCGCCCGCAGCAGTCGGCGCAGCGGACCGGGTTCGGTCCGCACCGCCGCCGCCAGCCGTTCCACGGTCTCGGGCGTCTCGCCCAGAGCGTCGGCGACGCCCAGCCGGGCGGCGGCGCGCACGGCGGCGGAGCGGGCCGCGCCGAACACGATCTCGCGCAGCCGCATGGCCGGCTGCGGGGTGGGAAGGGGCTGGAGGGGGGTGGTGTCGGGGGTCGTGCTCAGGGTGGTCATGCCGTCTCGCTTCTCCTCGTACGGGTGGTCACCGGTCAGCACATCCCGGCCGGTGCGGAGGTCGTGCAGACATTGCCGGTGAACCGGTTGCCCGTGCCGGTGTCCCGGTTCGCCAGGTCCGCGGGCCGGTTGCCGAGGACCACGTTGCCGCTGACGGTGTTGTCGGTGTTCTTCGCGCCCACGAAGCTCTTGAACAGCACGACACCACCCGACAGGGGGGTCGCGCCCACGTTGTCGCGGATCACGTTGGACCGCACCTCGGTGGACGCGGTGCCGGTCAGGACGATCCCGGAACCCTGGATCGCGGGCAGCCGCTCGGTGGCGGCGCAGAACTTGTTGTTGCCGGTGATCCGGTTGGAGCGGACCGACATGGCACCGGCCTGCGGGGTGCCCTCGTCGCCCACGACGAACACCCCGCTGCAGTTGGCGGTGAAGGTGTTGTCGCGCACCGACAGGTTGCGCACCCGCCGCGCGGTGAAGCCGATCCGGTTGTCGGTCAGCGTGTTGCCGCGGACCCGGGTGCCGCCGGTGTCGGTGGCGCCGCCCTCCTCGTCGACGCTGTTGGCGACGAAGATGCCCGCGTCACCGTTGGAGCGGGCGGTGCTGTCCCGGATGTCGGAGCGGGTGGACCGCTGCTGTGCGATGCCCCAGACACCGTTGGCGTCGGCGGTCACCGACCGGACGGTCAGCCGGTCCGTCCAGGAGGCCCAGAGGCCGCTGCGGGTGAACCCGGTGAGGCGCAGGGACCTGACGGTCACCCCGTCCACGGTGTCGTCCGCCGTGCCCTGGACGCAGATCCCGTTGCCCGCCTGCGCGCAGGCGTCGCCGGACGCGGTCCGGCCGGCGGCGGGCATGATGACGGTGCGGTCCCCGGCGCCGCGCAGGGTCAGTCCGGGCGTGCTGATCCGTACGCTCTCGTGGTAGGTCCCGGGCCGGACCACGACGGTGTCGCCGGGCCGTGCGGCGTCCACCGCCGCCTGGATGGACTGCCCGGGCGACACCACGTGTGCGCCGGCGGCGGCGGCCGGGACGGACGGCACCGCCGCGACCAGTCCGGCGGCCGATGCGGCTGCGATGCTCACGAGGCGTGTGATGTGTCGTTTCCTCATGAGCCGAAGCTATGGGTGATCCCCCTCCGGTGCCACGTACGGTGAGCGGTTGGACGCGGGGCGTGCCCGAATGGCTCACGCCCGCCTCCGCCGGCCGGGGGCGGAACGCGCCGCCGGTGCGTCCCGGCGGGCCGGGAGGCCGCCGTCACCGAAGCCGACGGCGGCCTTCGGCGAATCCCTCCGGCGGCGCCCGCGCCGCGTGGGTAGCGTGGGGGCGTGACAGCCGAGAACGATCTTCGAGTCCTGCTGAGCGGCCTGAGCCCCGAGCCGAACCCGGGCCGCTACGTCTACGCCACCGCCCCCGAGGGCACCCTCCCCGCCGCCGTCACCCCCGTCGTCACCGTCCGCGAGACCGAGGGGCTCACCCTCGTGCTCCCCGAGGCGGAGGCCGCCGCGGCCGGGCTCCCGTACACCTTCGTGGCGGGCTGGATCACCCTGCGGGTGCACTCGGCGCTGGAGGCCGTGGGGCTGACCGCCGCCGTCTCGCTCGCCCTGACCGACGCGGGGATCAGCTGCAACGTGGTGGCGGGCTTCCATCACGACCACCTCTTCGTGCCGTACGAGCGCACCGGGGAGGCCGTCGCCGTGCTGGAACGGCTGGTGGCGGAGTCGCGCACCGGATGAAGGTGTGCGGAGGTGGGCCGTGTGCCTGCGCATATGCCTGTCCGGGCCCGGCTCGGCGAGGTGAGCCAGGACACGTAACATGTGTGCATGTCCTTCCTCCGCCGCCGTAGCGCCGCCACACCCGCGGGCCCCGACTTCGACGTCCTGGCCATGGACCCCGGTGACTGGCCCGGCAACCTCGGGGCCGGTCTGCTGCCCGCCCCCGACGGCAGTTGCCAGGGTGTGTTCCTGCGCTACGACCTGTTCGGCGGGCGCGGCCCCGCGATGATCATCGGCAACCTTCCCGAGGGCTCGCCCGCGCGCGAGACCGAGGAGGGACAGGTTCCCTTCGAGGTGGCCCAGCTGCTGCTCGCGCTGGAGAACGACGAGCCGGTCGAGGTCACCGGCACCGAGGACATGCCCGTCATGCAGGGCGACAACCTGCTGATCGTGCGCCGCGTGAAGCTCTCCGAGAGCCGCATCTCCTGCGTGCAGTTCGATCGCAGCGACGGTGTGCTCGTCACCATCGCCAGCTGGGACCGGCCCATCACCGACGACCTGTACGCCCTCCTGAAACCGCTGCCGGCCGAACTCTTCCAGCAGGGCTGAGGCCTCACGGTCACCGGGCGGCCCCGCCCGGTGGTCCCGTGGACCCCGGGCGCGGCCCGCCGTGCGGTGATCACGGCGAGCCGCACCCGTACGGCGACGGTACGGTCCACGCTGCCGGCGAACGGCCGGAAGGCCGTCCGGCCCCGCGCTACACGTTCACCCCCGACAGCCGGCCGAACAGCGCCGCCACCTGCGCCGCCGAAGTACCCATTCCCGTGGGGCCGTTCAGGTGCCACGGGGCTCCGGTGCCCCGCCGCAGATCCTCCTCGCGGTAGCGCCGGCAGCCCCGGTGCCAGATCAGGATGCCCGCGATCCAGTGCTTCAGCTCCTGCACATAACCCGCCAGCGTCTTCCTCGCCTCGGCGTCCAGACCGAAGTCGTCGTACAGCACCGGCAGTTCGTTCTCGGCGACATGGAGGAACTGCCGCAGCCGCGACTTCATCAGGTCGTACAGGATCGCCGTCCCCGTCGGGTAGTCCACCCCGAAGAAGTTCTGCACCACCAGGACGCCGTTGTGCACCTCACCCTCGTACTCGATCTCCTTCTGGTACGAGAACAGGTCGTTGAGCAGCGCCGCGTAGTCGGCGGCCGCGTTCTCCAGGGAGCGCAGCGGGCCGCTCTCGTAGATCTCCCGCGGCACCTTCCTGCCGTGCCCGATCCGGCACAGACTCATCGTCAGGTCCGAACCGAACGTCATGCGCCGCATCTCGACGTAGTCCACCGGGTCGGGGATCCGGTGCTGCGCCTGGTTCGCCAGCTCCCACAGCCAGCTCGCCGTCATGTCCTCGACCGACTTGCGGAACGCGCGCCGCCCGGCGTCGTCCATCGGTCCCGCCGTCCGTTCCCAGAGATCGCCGAGCGCCCGTTCCAGCGCGTTGACCGGCTCCGGCGCGGGGCTCCCGTCCAGCGGCATGAAGAGCGACAGGCGCTCATTGGCCAGCCGGGCTCCCGCCAGGTCGCGGGACCGGCCGTGCACCACGGGGAACCAGTCGTCGCCGTACGTACCCCAGGCCAGCCACCCCGAGGACAGGTCCAGTTCGTCCGGTGTCGCGTCCGGGTGGATACCGGCGGCGCACAGCGGCAGATCGATCGCCCGCAGCCGCTCCTCGTCCCAGATGTACGAACCCGGCACCCCCGGCTGCGGCCCCAGGATTCCCATCCGGCCGGCCCACACCACCAGCCGCTCCCGGGCGCCCTCCAGATGCGGGCTGAGCGTCGTACCGAACGGCAGGTCGAAGTCGGGCAGCAGGGACGGACCCACGTGCTGGAAGAGCGCATGGCTGTGACTGCGCAGCCGGGCCGACTCGGAGCGCCTGGTGAACCGGATCGACGCGGCGGACATCCCGAAGCCGGGCTCCGCCTCGCCGGCCCCGCCGTCGTTCATGTAACGGCTGGAGCGCATGTGCCACTCGTGGCCGCCGGACTGCCAGTCCTGCAGCCCCTTCACGTACGCCCCCACCGCCGCGGTCTGTGCCGCGTCCAGCCCCGTGGCCGCGCAGAGCGGGCCGAGTTCGGTGAGTGCGGTGTTCTCGAACTGCTGGAGCCTGGACGTCAGCAGGTCGTTCACCGCCTCGGCCGCCTCCTGCGTCGAGCAGCCGAGGAAGCGCTCCAGGACCAGCACCCCGTTGCTGTTCTCGCCCTCGTCCTCCACCTCGCGCTGGTACGAGAAGAGGTCGTTGCGCAGATGGACCCCGTCCGAGAACGCGTCGCGCAGCACCCGCAGCGCCCGTTCACCGGCCACCGCCTCCGGCACCTCGGCCCCGACCGCGTACTCCACCAGGCCGGCCGACCACGGGGCCCCGCCCACCTTGCGGCGCATCTCGATGTACTCGACGGGGTTCGCGATGCGGCCCTCGTTGATGTTGGCGAGCTCCCACAGCGACTCGTTGAGGAGGTTCCTCGTCGACTCCGCGAACCGCGCCCGCCAGGCGTCCGACATCGCGGGCACCGTACGCGCCCACAGATCCGCGAGACCCGCCTCCACCGGGTTCTCCGGTTCGGGCACCGGCGCACCGCGCTCCATCGGCATGAACGCCGGCAGCCGGTCCAGATACCGTTTGCCGCCCTCCCGGTCCGGGGTCCGTTTGAAGAGCTCCAGGAAGTGGTCGTCGAAGAAGAAGACCCACACGTACCAGTCGGTGACGAGTGACAGCGCCTCCGCCGAGCAGTCGGGATGGGTGTACGCGCACAGCAGCGCGTAGTCGTGGGCGTCGAGGTCCTTCTCCTCCCAGATGCCGGACCCCTCCAGCATCCCCATGGTCCGCGCCCACGTCTTGGTGTGCTGCCGGGCCTCCTCCACATGGGGGTTGAGACGCGCCGGATACGGAACGTAGAAGTCCGGCAGGGTGAACGGCTGAGCCATGTGCGTCCGGCCTTTCCGAAAGCCACCGCGTGAGTGCCACGCGCAACGGTCCTGTCGGCGCGAGCACTACCCTTGGTCCGTTCGGGGCACGCACCTCGGCGATTAGTCACACCGCAGAGCGCCCGTTCGAGGGACGGCAGTGCGGGGACGCCCTCGTAAAAGCCTGGTAACGCGTCACCGCCAGGGTCCCGCGGATTCCCGCCCTTCGCAGGTCACGGGCCCTGTCAGTGGTCTGGTCCAGTGGCTCAACGCGCTCCCCTCCCCACGCTCTTGACGTTCCTTCACCTCAGGTCACAGAGTGTGCGCGCACCCCAGCAGCGGGCCGGCCCGCACACCGGCCCGCACCGAACGGCTACACCCGGCTCTACGAAGGGTTGTCATGACGTCCAAGCAGAGGACCAGGCTCGCACTCGCCTTCACCACCGCCGGAGCGCTGAGCCTCGCGCTGCTCGGCCCGGCCGCCCGGGCCGGCGCCGACGGGGTCCGGCCCGAGTGCCCGCGCGGTCTCGCCTGCGACTGGGTCCCGGCGGCCTACCAGCAGACCGGCGACCCCGCCGACAAGGAGACGTACGGCAACTACGACACCGCCGACCGGCCGAACAGCAACAAGATCAGATTCATCGTGCTGCACGACACCGAGGAGGACTTCGACACCACGCTGAAGATCTTCCAGAACCCGCTGAAGCAGGCCTCGGCCCACTACGTCGTACGGTCCGCCGACGGACACGTCACCCAGATGGTCAAGAACAAGGACGTCGCCTGGCAGGCGGGCAACTGGTACGTCAACAGCCACTCCATCGGCATAGAACAGGAAGGCGTCGCCGTCGACGGCGCCACGTGGTACACCCCCGAGATGTACCGCTCGACCGCCGCCCTGGTGCGCTACCTCGCCGCCGAGTACGACATCCCGCTCGACCGCCAGCACATCATCGGCCACGACAACGTCCCGCCCACCAGCGCGGCGGGCACCAAGAACATGCACTGGGACCCGGGCACCTACTGGGACTGGAACCGCTTCATGGCGCTTCTCGGCAAGCCCACCGTGCCCACCGCACACAAGGGCGGCCAACTGGTCACCGTCAGCCCCGCGTTCAAGGAGAACAAGCAGGCGTTCCGCGACTGCGAGAAGAACACCGACCTTCCCCTCCAGGGTTCCAGCGCCGTCCCGCTGCACACGGCACCCTCCGACGACGCGCCCCTCTTCTCCGACCCCGGCCTCCACCCGGACGGCTCGCCCGGCACCAACTGCGCCGCCGACTGGGGCAGCAAGATCAGCGCCACCCAGCAGGCCGTCGTGGCCGGTCACGCCCCCGGCTGGACGGCGATCTGGTGGTACGGCGAGAAGGCGTGGTTCCGCACGCCCGCCCACACCCGCACCACCGTTCCCACCTCCGGCTACGTCGTCCGCCCGAAGCCGGGCAAGGCGGAGGTGCCGGTGTACGGGGTCGCATACCCGGAGAAGTCCGAGTACCCGGCGGACTTCGCGGACCAGCGGGCCGGCACACCCCTCCGGTACACGATCAAGGCCGGCCAGTCCTACCCCGGCGGGGGCGAGGCGCCCACCGGCTTCTTCTACGCGCCGACGATCGACGCCTCGTACCCCCTGGACCACTCGTACTTCCCGGGCGGGGAGAAGTACGTGACCGTCCAGATCGGCCACCGCGTCGCCTTCGTCAAGGCGTCCGACGTGGACATCGTGCGCGCCCGCTGAACCGGGGGCGGGGCCCGGACGACAGCGCGCCGCGGGACCGGTGTGTCGGCACCGGAACCGCGGCGCGCTCCGTGGAACCGCCGGTCAGCGCGTGCCGACCGCCGCCCGCACGGCGTTCCGGGCCATCGCGCAGTCGTCGTGCAGCCGGCGCAGCAGCAGCCGCTGCTCCTCGCCGGGGGCCAGCGCGCCCGGGCGGTCCTGCCCGGGCCGGGCGGGCACGTCATCCCGCATGGCCCGCTGCACGGCCGTCTCGTACCTGCGGATCTCCCGCGTCAGTACGAGCATCAGGTTCACCAGGAACGCGTCCCGCGCCGCCGGTCCGGCGACCTGGGCCAGCTTGCTGATCTCGCGCCGGGCCACCGGGGCGTCACCCAGCACGGTCCACAGCGTCGCCAGGTCGTACCCCGGCAGATACCAGCCCGCATGCTCCCAGTCCACCAGCACCGGGCCGGTGGGCGACAGCAGGATGTTGGACAGCAGCGCGTCACCGTGACAGAACTGCCCCATGCTGTGCCGCCCGCCGGAGTGGGCCAGTCCGTGCAGCAGCTTCTGCAGGTCGCCCATGTCCCGGTCGGTGAAGAGACCCAGCTCGTGGTAGCGGGCGATCCGCGCCGCGTAGTCCAGCGGTGCCTCGAACAGGCCCGCCGGCGGACGCCAGGCGTTCACCCGGGCGATCGCCCCGAGCACGGCCCGCAGGTCCGCACGGGGCGGAGCCTCGGCCGGGTGCCTCGTCAGTGCGGCCACCCGGCCGGGCATCCGCTCGATGACCAGCGTGCAGTTCTCCGGATCGGCGGCGATGAGCCGCGGCGCCCGGACCGGCGGACGGTGCCGGACGAACGCCCGGTATGCCGCTATTTCGTGCCGGAACCGCTCCGACCACGCGGGGGAGTGGTCCAGTAAACACTTCGCCACCGCCGTCGCGCGCCCCGTGGAACCGACGAGCAGCACCGAACGACCGCTGCGCCGCAGCACCTGCACCGGATTGAACTCCGGGCAGATCCGGTGCACGGACGCGATCACCATCCTCAGCTGGGCGCCCTGCGGGCCCGAGAGGTCCAGCCGTCCGCTGAGGGAGGGGGCGCCCGGCCCCGCCGGCCGCCGGGTCCGCCCGATGACGGGGGCCGGAACGGTGGCGCGTGGGTCGAGGTACGGTCCGCCGCCCGCCTGGAGCGGACGCAGCGGCCGGGGCGGGGCGGACACGGAGGACGATGCTGTGTACATGGGCGGGACAGATCCCTTCGTGCGCCGACAAGTTGCGTGCGCCACCCCGGCCGGCGGCCCTTCGGCACCCTGGGGAGTACCTAGGGCTGCCGGGCGGGGTGGCGCTTTCCTACCTGACACCGGCGCGAGGGTGTCTCTCGACATAGCGGACCCTGGCGAACCCTGGCGAATACTCGCAAGGCATCTGACATGGGGTTACTGTCAACACAGCCGAGAACCTGGGGGCTTGACGTGACCGGAGAACCCAATACCCGCCTGTCGGACCTGTTCGGCCTTGCCGGCTGGTCCAAGGGCGAACTCGCGAGAATGGTGAACCGGAAGGCGGCGGCCATGGGCCACCCCCAACTGGCCACCGACACCTCGCGCGTGAGGCGCTGGATCGACATGGGGGAGTCCCCCCGCGATCCCGTGCCCAAGGTGCTGGCGGCTCTGTTCACCGAGCGACTCGGCCGTGTCGTGACCATCGAGGACCTCGGGTTCGGCCGGCGCGGGCGTGTGGGGAAACGGCGAGAGGCCGGGACGCAGGACAATCCCGACCAACTCCCGTGGGCGCCCGAGCGGACGGCAGCGGTCCTCACCGAATTCACGGGAATGGACCTCATGCTCAACCGACGCGGCTTGGTGAGCGCGGGCGCCGCGCTCGCCGCCGGCTCCACCATCGCCGGCCCCATGCACGACTGGCTGCACACCGACCCCGTACTGGCGGCCGACGCCCCGCGCGTCGACGACCCGGTACACGCGGACCCCGCCGGCTTCGACCGGTACGAGGCCGCTCCCATCGGCTCCGAGGAGATCGAGGCGCTGGAGCGGTCCGTGGAGGTGTTCCGCGCCTGGGACGCCTCCCGCGGCGGCGGCCTCCAGCGCAAGGCCGTGGTGGGCCAGCTCAACGAGGTGGGCGGCATGCTCGCCTACCGCCACCCTCCCCACCTCCAGCAGCGCCTGTGGGGCGTCGCGGCCAACCTCGCCGTCCTGGCGGGATGGATGTCGCACGACGTCGGCCTCGAACCCACGGCCCAGAAGTACTTCGTCATCGCCGCGCACGCGGCGCGCGAGGGCGGTGACCGTCCGCGCGCGGGCGAGGCCCTGTCCCGCGCGGCCCGTCAGATGGTCCACCTGGGCCGTCCCGACGACGCGCTGGACCTCATGAAACTGGCCAAGTCCGGCTCGGGCGACAACGTCCTGCCGCGCACCCAGGCCATGCTCTGCACCATCGAGGCGTGGGCGCAGGCGTCCATGGGGCACGGCCAGGCCATGCGGCGCACCCTCGGCCGGGCGGAGGAGCTCTTCGTCTCGGACAAGAGCGACGTACCGCCGCCCAGTTGGATGCAGATGTTCGACGAGGCCGACATGCACGGCATGCAGGCCCTGGCCTTCCGGACGCTCGCCGAGCACGACCCTTCGGCCGCGGTCATCGCCCAGCGGCATGCGAAGCAGGCCCTGGAACTGCGCGTCAACGGGCGCCAGCGGTCCAAGATCTTCGACTACATCTCGCTCGCCTCGGCCTGCTTCATCGCCGACGACCCGGAACAGGCCGACCGCTACGCCCGGCTCGCCCTGGTCACCATGGGGGAGACCTCCTCCCACCGGACCTGGGACCGGCTGCGTGAGATGTACCGGCTGACCGGGCAGTTCGCGGGCTACGCGAAGATCGAGGACCTGCGGCAGGAGATCCAGCTCGCGCTGCCGCAGAGCCAGCGCGTCAAGAAGCCGAGGAGCACGGAGATCTGAGGAGTTCTTCCGGGATGCGAGGAGACCCGGGCTCCGTCGAGCAGTCGTGCCGATCCCCCGAGAGGGCCGTCGCCGCTTTCCTACGCCCCGACGCGGGCGATCAGCACACAGGCGTCGTCCAGTCGCTCGGCCGCGCCGAACTCCTCGATCACGACACGTACGCATTCCTGTGCCGAACGGGCCTCGGCGATGCGTGGGGCCAGAGCGAGCAGCGTCTCCGTGCCCGGGCGCGCGCCCCCGCGTCCGGCGGTGTCGTCCCGGGCCAGTCCGTCGGTGTGCAGCACCAGCACGTCGCCGGGCAGCAGGTGCGCCTCGTCCTGCTCGTAGGCGACCCCGGAGGCCGCTCCGAGCAGCACCCCGTCCGGCAGGGGCAGCGGCCGCCCGGTCCCGTTGCGGAAGAGCAGTGGCGCGGGGTGCCCGGCCTGTGCCCAGTCCAGGGTGCGCGTCGCCGGGTCGAACCGGCAGCACACGGCGCTGCCCAGGGCCGGCTGAACGGAGGTCTCCAGTAACTGGTTGAGGTGGCCGAGCAGGGCACCGGGCTCGATGCCGGCCAGTGCCATGCCGCGCACCGCGCCCATGACCACGGCCATGGCGGAGGTGGCCTGGATGCCGTGGCCGGTCAGGTCGCCGACGGTGAGCAGTGCCCTGCCGTCCGGCAGCTCCATGGCGTCGTACCAGCCGCCGCCGACCAGGGCGCTCGTCTCGGACGGCAGACAGTGGGCGGCGATGTCCAGGGTGCCGGGGCCGTGATCCGGGAGCCGCAGGGAGCTCTGCCAGGGCGGGAGCACGGCTTCCTTCAGCTCCACCGCGACCCGGTGCTCGGTCCTGGCGAGGTGCTGCTCGCGCCGCAGGGACTCATGGGTGCGCTGCACCACCTGCTGGCTGCGCCGCAGCGCGCTGACATCGCGCAGGACGGCCCACATGGAGGCGGTGCAGCCGTCCGTGTCGAGCACGGGCTCGCCCGTCATGTGCAGGGTCCGGACCCGTCCGTCGGTGTGCCTGATGCGGAACTCGCCGTCTATCGGCCTGCCGTCCACCAGGCAGTCCGTGACGAGGGCGGTGAGCAAGGGCTGGTCCTCGGGGAGCAGCGTGGAGGGCAGGTCGTCGAGCGACAGCCCGCCCGCCTCCGGTGCCCGGCCGAAGATGCGGAACAGTTCGTCGGACCAGCTGACCTCGTCGGTCAGCAGATTCCATTCGGCGCTGCCCACCCGGCCGATCAGGGAGCCCGCGGGCTCTTCGGCGGCGGCCGCCCCGTCCGGACGCCGCTCGGACTCCGCGGGCCGTCCGGCGCTCTCCGTGGGCAGGCCCTCCCGGAGCTGTCCGAGGTGGGTGCCGAGATCGTCGAGGTGGTGCACCGCCAGATCGCAGAGCGCGCGCTGCCAGCGCATCCGCGGGTCGTCCTCGTCGACGCGCACGGCGTCGCGCCGCACCGCGTCCACATCGCCGCGCAACCGGCGCGTCCGGTCGATCAACGCGTCGACGGCATCGCGCTCGGGCGGCTGTGGGGCGGAGCGGTCCGCAGAGAGGGGGGACGGCATGTCGTACTCCGATGCAGGGCGGCACAACCAGTGACGAAGGGTGGACCGCCTACGACTTTCGCACAGCCGGAAGAGGCCCGTAAGGGGTTTGGCAACACTCGATGCGTTCTTGCATCTGGCATATGCCAGCGGCTGACTGTAGCCCATTTCTTTCGAACAGCCTTGCTGCTTAAGGCGGTTGGTGCAAGTCGCGGAGGTGGGCCGGGGTGGGAGAGGGGTCGGGGAGGCTCGGATCGAACGGTTCCGCCGCCGCTGCGGCGCCGAGGTGTCGGCGATCGGCGGGTGGCCGCCCCGGCCATCGGATCCCGTGTCCTGGATCACAGGTCGAGGCCCGGATTGCCGGGAACGGGAGGCGATGGTTTATCGTTCACCTATATGTGGATGACGCCCTGAGCGCCCACATTCAAGCCGCCCCGGCTGGATTCCCCCGATCCGGCCGGGGCTTCCCCCTTTTCCCGGTCCGCCGTCCTCACTCCAGGCCGCGCGCTTGCCGGAACCGGGCAAGGCCCTCGGACAGCTCCACCACCGGCTCCGGATAGTCCAGCCGGTCCCGCTCCTCACCCCGCAGCTTCCACGGCTTGTGCACGGCGGACCCGGTCAGCGACGCCAGCTCCGGCACCCAGCGCCGGACGTACGCGCCCGCCGGGTCGAGCCGCTCGGCCTGCACCACCGGATTGAGCACCCGGTTGGGCCTGCTGTCGGTTCCCGTCCCGGCCATCCACTGCCAGTTCAACTGGTTGTTGGCGATGTCGCCGTCCACCAGCAGGTCCAGGAAGTGCCGTGCCCCGACCCGCCAGTCCACGTACAGCGTCTTGGTCAGGAAGGAGGCGGTGAGCAGCCGGCCCCGGTTGTGCATCCAGCCCTCGTGGCGCAACTGGCGCATCGCGGCATCGACCACCGGATAGCCGGTGCGCCCCTGCCGCCACGCCTCGACCTCGTCGGCCGCCTCCGCCTCGGACCGCCACCGGTCGTGCTTGGTGCGGTAGTCCTCCCGGGAGGCGGCGGGCCGGGCCGCGAGCACCTGGTGGTGGAACTCGCGCCAGCACAGCTGCCGGACGAACGCCTCGGCCCCGGCGCCGCCGGTGTCCCGCGCCCGGCGCACCAGCTCGACGGGGGACAGGGTGCCGAAGTGCAGGTGCGGCGAGAGACGCGAGGTGCCGTCGGCCGCCAGGTCGTCGTGCCGGTCCTCGTACGCGGCGAGCCCGCGTCGCCGCCAGGCCGTGAACGCCTTGCGCGCCGCCTGCTCGCCGCCCTCCGCGAGCCCCTCCGACACGCCGGGTACCCCGGTCCGGGCCGGCACTTTCTCCGACCGCGGTCCCGTGGGCACCCGTACCGCACGCGGCGCGTCGAACACATCGCGCAGACGCTCCGCCGACCAGCGCCTGAAGTACGGGGTGAACACGGCGAAGTGGTCCGAGGAGGCAGGCGTCACCACGCCCGGCGCCACCGCGGTGACCACCCCGTCGTGGACGCGCAGCCGGCGCCCGCCGGACTCCAGCGCCTCGCGCAGCCGCTCCTCGCGGCGCCGGGCGTACGCGCTGCCGCCCGCCGCCACATGGACCTCGCCCGCCCCGGTCTCCGAGGCGATCGCGCACACCTCGCCCGCCACGTCTCCGGACCGGACGACCAGCCGGCCGCCCCGGTCGCGCAGTCCGGCGTCGAGGTCGCGCAGACAGTCGGCGAGGAAGGCGCGCCTGTTCGGGGCGTCGAAACCGGCCGCCTCGATCGCGCTGTCCTGGACGAACAGCGGCACGATCTCGTCGGCGGACGCGAGCGCGGCCCGCAGCGGCGGATGGTCGTGCAGGCGGAGATCGGCGGTGAACAGGACGACGGCAACGGTCATGGGGCAACTCCGGGGAAGGCGGGGACAGCCATGCTGCCGCTCCCCGGCCACCCCCGCACCCCTCGCTCAGGGCGACACCGCGGGTATCGCCCGTCCGGGTGACGTACGGGTCTCCGCCGCTCGCGCGATGTTGCGTGCCATCCCGCCGAACACGATGGCGTGGAAGGGCGAGACACTCCACCAGTAGGCGTGACCGAGGAGCCCGCGCGGATGGAACAGGGCCCGCTGCCGGTAGTGCGACCGACCCTCCCCGTCCCGCTCGACGTACATCTCCAGCCAGGCCGGCCCCGGCAGCCGCATCTCCGCGCGCAACCGCAGCAGGCGCCCCGGCTCGATCTCCTCGACCCGCCAGAAGTCCAGCGAGTCACCCACCCGCAGCCGGTCGGTGTCGCGCCGCCCGCGCCGCAGGCCGACCCCGCCCACCAGCCGGTCGAGCCAGCCGCGCACCGCCCAGGCCAGCGGGAACGAGTACCAGCCGTGTTCCCCGCCGATGCCCTCGACCACCCGCCACAGAGCCTCCGGCGACGCCTCGACGGCGCGTTCCCGCACATCCGTGTACAAGCTGCCGCCCGCCCAGTCGGGGTCGGTCGGCAGCGGGTCGCTGGGCACGCCCGGCACCGAGGCGGAGGACCACCGGGTGGTGACCCGGGCCTCCCGGATCCGTTGCAGGGCCAGCCGCAGCGCGGTCTCGAAGCCGAACGGCTGCCCCGCCCCGTCCGGGACGTGGTCCGCGATGTCGTGCTCCCGGCACACCACCTCGTACCGCAGGGACTCCGCGAGCGGCCGGGCGATCCGCGCGGGCACGGGCGTGATGAGCCCGACCCAGTGGCTGGAGAGCCCCGGTGTCAGCATCGGCACGGGCAGGATCAGCCGGTGCGGCAACCGCGCCACCTCCGCGTACCGCTGCATCATGTCGCGGTACGTGAGGACGTCGGGACCGCCGATGTCGAACGTGCGGTTCACGTCCCGGGGCATGCGGGCGCTGCCCACCAGGTAGCGCAGCACGTCGCGTACCGCGATCGGCTGGATGCGCGTCGACACCCAGCTCGGCGTCACCATCACCGGCAGCCGCTCCGTGAGATAGCGCAGCATCTCGAACGAGGCGGAACCCGAGCCGATGATGACGGCGGCGCGCAGCGCGGTCGTCGGCACGCCGGACTCCAGCAGGATGCGGCCGACCTCGGCCCGGGAGCGCAGATGCGGTGACAGTTCACGGTCGGGTACGCCGTCGGGGGTGAGGCCGCCCAGATAGACGATGCGGCCGACCCCCGCCGCCCGCGCCCGCTCCGCGAAGGCCGCTGCGGCCCGCCGGTCGGTCTCCTCGAAGCCGGACCCGGTCGTCAGGGCGTGCACCAGGTAGTACGCCACGTCGATGCCGTCCATCGCCGGGTCGAGGGACGCCGCGTCCGTGACGTCGCCCCGGACGGTCTCCACCTCCCCGGCCCACGGATGGCCGCGCAGTTTCTCCGGGGCGCGGGCCAGGCACCGCACCCGGTGTCCCGCGGCCAGCAGTTCCGGGACCAGCCGGCCGCCGATGTAGCCGGTGGCCCCGGTGACCAGGCAGTTCAGGGGAGCGTTCGCGTGGTCGCCCATCATGAGATCTCCGCATCGGTCCGGATGCGCCGGGCCCTGCGAGCCCCGCCCGTCGCGACCAGTCTGACGCCGGGACCTCGGCCCCGCACGGCCGCGGCGGGTGTGCCCCCGCTCTTCCGGGGCATCCGTGTGCCATGGACGCAGCGGCCGCACGACCCGAGCGTGAGAGAACCCGGCGGAAGGGGTGGGGGCGGCTCCTGCTGCGCCTCACCATCCTGGTGCTGGCCTTCGTGGCCATGGCCGGATTCTCGGTGGTACTGGCGAAGGTGACGCTCACCCCGTCCCCCGCCTCCGAGGAACTCGTGAAGTCGAACCTGCGGCCGGGCCGCTCGCTGCGCCAGTACGCCGAGGACTACACCTTCCTCGCCGCGTGCAAGCAGGCCGGGGGCAACCTGGTGCTGGGCATGCCCTTCGGCGTCCTGCTGCCCGTCCTCGTCCCGCGACGGCTCAGGATGCTCCGCATGTTCCTGCTGACCGTGCTGGTCATCGTCGTCGTGGAACTGGTGCAGGGCGCGATCGTCGCGGGCCGCGCCTTCGACGTGGACGACGTCATCCTCAACACCGCGGGCGCCCTCCTGGCCTACCTGCTGGTGGGGCGGCGCCTGAGCCACCGCTACCACGTCCTGGCCGAGGAGCCGGACCGTGCGCCGGCCCGGTCGGCGGCCCGGCGGCCGAAGAGCCCCGCCCGCGGGCCCGCCTCCCTCTGGGCGCGGACGCGCCACGGCGTCCGTCGCAGGGCCGCGCGCGGCGGTCCCCGCAAGCGCTGACCGGGGCGGCTTCGGGCTACCCGATCGGCCCGCGGCCGATTGCGGACCGCGTACGCCGGTCCGACCTTGGGAGGACATGGGCGTGCCGAAGCCGTCGCCCGGCCCCAGGATCGGGGGCGGGCGCGGGCCCGGCGCGGGCCACCGCCGAAGAGGAGCGACATGACGGACGCCCAGTGGAGCCCGGGGCCACGAGCGGGGGACGCGGACGAGTTCCTGCCCGTGCTGGACATCGTCGAACCCGTGCGCCAACGGCGGCTCACCGTCTTCTTCCGGCTGCTTCTGCTGATCCCGCACGCCGTCGTGCTGCTCTTCCTGGAGATCGCGGCCTTCTTCACCGGCGTGTTCGGCTGGTTCGCGGCCCTGGCGCTCGCCCGGCTGCCCGGGCCCGTCTACCGCTTCCTCGCCCAGGTCCTGGCCTACCGGACGAGGGTGGGCGCGAGCGCCATGCTGCTCATCGACAGCTATCCGCCCTTCACCCTGGCCCAGCCGTCGCACCACCCGGTACGCATCGACGTCCGGCCGACCCGGCTGAACCGGCTCGCCGTCTTCTTCCGGCTGGTCCTGGTGATTCCCGCCGCGATCGTGCGGGGCCTCGCCATGTCCGGCTGGTCGGTCCTGGCAGTCCTCTGGTGGCTGATCACCCTGATCCTGGGCCGCCTGCCCCGCCCCCTGTTCGAGGCCACAGCGGCCACCCTGCGCTACGAGACGCGGGTGTCCGCCTACTTCTCGCTGCTCAGCCCGGCCTACCCCAAGGGGCTTTTCGGCGAGGACGCCCTCTCCGTACCGCCGGGGCAGCCGCGCACCGCCACCAGGCCGCTGGTCATGAGCACCGCAGGCAAGGCACTGCTGGTCCTCTTCCTGGTCCTCGGGCTCATCGGCGGCGTCACGACGTCCGTGACCCGCTCCTCCCCGGACGGCAGCGGATACAGCATGCGGCCGTAAAAGGGTTCGTGCGAAAGGCTGTTCAGCGGACATGATCGCGGGATGACTTGGACAGCCCCCGAGGCCACGCGTACGTCCGGCTCGCTCGTCGCCGACGAGCGGGAGACGCTCACCGGATACCTGGACTGGTTCCGCTCCACGCTGTTGCGGAAGTGCGCCGGCCTCACCGGTGAACAGCTCGCCCAGCGGACCGTGCCCCCGTCGAACCTCGCCCTTCTCGGCCTCCTGCGCCACATGGCCAAGGTCGAACGCACCTGGTTCCGGGAGCGGTTCGCCGGGCAGGAACTGAAACCGATGTACGACCCGGCCAAGGGCAAGGACGCGGACTTCGAGGACCTCGACCCGGCCAGGGCCGCCGAGGACTACGCCCGGCTGGTCGAGGAGTGCCGGCTCGCCGACGAGGCCGTCGCCGGTGCCTCGCTGGACGACACCTTCACCCACAACGGGGATGAGCACTCCCTGCGCCTCGTCCACGTCCACATGATCAGTGAGTACGCGCGCCACATCGGCCACGCCGACCTGGTGCGCGAGCGGCTGGACGGTGTCACCGGGGCCTGAGGGAGACGTACAGGGGGCGAAGGCGGCCGGGGCCTCGTCCGCCCGGCGTGAATCCGGCCGGCCGGGTCATACGAGCGATATGACCTCCACCGACTCGGCGACAGAACCGTCCGCGAAGCCCGCCCCGGCCGGCGACGGCGTCCGCCGCCGTCGCAACCGCCGCTGGGGCCGCGCCGCCGCCGTCTGCGCGGGCGCGCTGGCCCTGCTGTTCATCGGCACGCGCCTCAGCCTGCTGCCCGGACTGGGCGGCTTACTGGGCGAGGAGACCCACGACCGCTCAGGGCCCGCCGTGCTCAAGTCGATCCAGGACCTGGACAGGTACGAGGCGGCGGCCGGCAACTTCCAGGTCGTCGTCGACCTGGAGAAGGACACGAAGTTCGTGCCCGACGCGATCCGCGGCACCCGCACGCTGTACGTCGGCGCCGGCACGGTTTCCGCGTACGTCGACCTCGGACGGGTGACGAGCGGCGGAGTGACCGTCGACAAGGAACGCACCACCGCCGAGATCCGGCTCCCGCACGCGGTCCTCGGCAAGCCGTCGCTCGATCCCGACCGCTCCTACGCGGTGTCCAAGCAGCGGGGCCTCCTGGACCGGCTCGGCGACTTCTTCTCCGACAACCCCGGCAGCGAGCAGGCGGTCAACAAGCTGGCCGCACACCACATCGGCGACGCCGCGAAGGAGAGCGGGCTGACGCGGCGCGCCGAGAAGAACACCACCGCGATGCTCCGGGGCCTGCTGGGCTCCCTCGGCTTCGAGAGGGTCACGGTCCACTACGGCACCGCCGGTTCCTGACCGCGACACGACGGCCGACGCGGATTTTCCCGCAGCCAGAAGGCGTTGAAGCCATGATGAGGTGCCGCGGCCGACGACGCGCCACGGCCGGACAGAACGACGATGGGAAAGAACGCATGCCTCTCCAGGGCGAGTACGAACCGAGTCCCTCCCAGTGGGTTCGCGACCAGGTCGAGCAGTACGAGAGCTCGGGCGGGACGGAAGGGACGACGATGCGCGGCATGCCCGTCATCGTCCTGACGACCGTGGGCGCCAAGAGCGGGAAGATCCGCAAGACCCCGCTCATGCGCGTCGAGCACGACGGCCTGTACGCGGTGGTCGCCTCCCAGGGCGGAGCCCCGAAGCACCCCGTCTGGTACCACAACCTCAAGGCCGATCCGCGTGCCGAGCTGCAGGACGGGCCGGTACGCCAGGACATGACGGCGCGTGAGGTGACCGGCGAGGAGAAGGCCCAGTGGTGGGAGCGCGCCGTCGAGGCGTTCCCCGACTACGCCGACTACCAGAAGAAGACGGACCGGCAGATCCCCGTGTTCGTACTGGAGCCGGCGGACGGGAGCCACTGAGGCGCGGCGGGATAGGGTCCAGCTCGGCCCCTGAGGGGTGGGGCCGAGCGGAAGGATGCGAACCAGATGACAGACAACTCCGACCTCGTCGCGTTCGTCCGGGCGCGCCTCGACGAGGAAGAGGACCTCGCGCGGGCGGCCGGCGGCGAAGCATGGCGGTGCCCGGCCGAGACGCCCGGCGAGATCCACGACCGGGGTGGCGCGATCGCCTTCACCCTGCGCACGCACGGCCACGACTACGACCGCCACATCGTCCGCCAGGACCCGGCCAGGACGCTCCAGCGCATCGAGACCAACCGGGTCCTCCTGGACGAGTACGCCGAGGTCGCCGCGCTCGACGTCGACCGCCCCCAGCGCGACTTCGCGTCCGGCCGGGCCTTCGGCCTCGGCTTCGTGGTCCGGCAGCTGGCCGCGGAGAGCGCGGGCCACCCCGACTACCAGGTGAAGTGGCTGCCCCGGTTCGCCCAGTGATTCCGCGGGGCCGCCGGCTCCGGGCGGTCAGAGCGCGTTCGTCCCGTGGTCGCCCTTGGTGGTCACCTGGTCGCTCCGCTCCTGGAGCCGGCGCGCCTTGTCCTGGAGGCGCTGCCGCTCCTGCGGGTCGGGGGCGCGGTCGGCGGCCTCCCGCATCTCCCGTGCCTTGGCCCGGATGCGCTCGGCCCGGCCGCCGGTTTCGTCCGCAACGCTCATGATCACTCCCGGTGCTCGGTGGACAGCCGACCACTCCAGCGAATCAGTGCGCGCGCAGCCCCGCATCTCGAACGGCCCCGGTGCGGCGTCCTGCGCGACGGCGGCCCGGGGGCCGCCGCCGAGCCCCGTCCGCTCGCGACGGAACCCCTTCCGGCAGGATCGTGCGCTCGAACGGAGAGCCCGGCCGGGGGAGTTGCCTCACCCGGCCGGACGGAACGAGCACGGGGAGCGGGGAACGGGGAACGGAAGATAACGCGTACGTGGACGCGTGCCGTGCCCGCGGCGAGGGGCGCTCCGGCGCCGGCCGCGGTACTGACGGGCTGCGACGGTTCCGGCTCGGACGACGGCAGGAAGGGCTCCGGAGCCTCCGACGACAGGACGACCTGATCGTCAAGACCGACAAGGGTGAACGCACCAAGGCGCTCATCGTCATCATGGGCGAGGCGAAGTGGCCGAACTGCCCGGCCCCGGACACGCGGAAGAAACTGAGCGCCGGCCAGTCGGAGAAGATCTGCAAGGCCTTCCTGATCCCCGAGGGCCAGAAGGCCGCCGCGGTCCAGCTGAGCCGGGGCTTCACCAAGGAGCCGCTGGAGTGGCCGGTCACCGGCTGACGGAACGGACCGGCATCCGACGGGCGGCTCCCGGTGCCTTTCGGCGACCGCCCGCCCGTCGTCCGGTGTCCGAATGTGACAGAGAACCGTCATTGCGGCCAACCCCGCGGTTGGCGACGATGGGGACATGTCCACCGCACACCGCGTCGTCATCGCGGTCTTCCCCGGCGTCGACCTCCTCGACGTCTCAGGCCCCGCAGAGGTCTTCGACCTGGCCAACAGGGTGTCCAAGGGGCGTGCCCGCTACCGGGTGCGGCTCGCCGGGCCCCAGGCGGGCGAGGTGCGGACCTCGGCGGGGGTGCGGCTGCTGACCGACCTGGCCTTCGACGAGGTCGGCCGGGAGGTCGACACCCTGCTGGTGCCCGGCGCGGTCGACGCGACCGACGACGGGCCCGTCGTCCGGATCGACCAGGACATCGTCGCGTGGGTGCGGGACACCGCCCCGCACGCCCGGCGGGTCGCGTCCGTGTGCGTGGGCGCGCACCTGCTGGCCGCGGCCGGGCTCCTGGACGGCCTGAGGGCGACCACCCACTGGTCGACCGCCGCCCAGCTCGCCGCCGCGCACCCCGAGGTCACGGTCGACGCGGACCCGATCTTCGTCCGCGCCGACCGGGGGCGGGTGTGGACCGGGGCCGGCATCAGCGCCTGTCTGGACCTCGCACTCGCCCTGGTGGCCGAGGACCTGGGCGAGGACACCGCCCTGGCCGTGGCACGGCAGCTGGTGATGTACCTCAAACGGCAGGGCGGACAGAGCCAGTTCTCCGTCCCGCTCAGCCGGCCGGCGGCCTCGCGGCGCGACATCGACGAGCTGCGGCTGTGGATCGCCGACCACCTCGACGAGGACCTCTCCGCGCCGGTGCTCGCTGCGCGGATGTGTCTGAGCGAGCGGCACTTCGCCCGGGTCTTCAAACAGGAGACCGGCGTCTCTCCCGCCGCCTACGTGGAGTCAGCCCGCGTCGAGGCGGCCCGCCGGCTCCTTGAGACGACCGACGACCCGCTCGACCGGGTGGCGACCGCCGCCGGGCTCGGGTCGGCGGAGACCCTGCACCGCGTGTTCCGCCGGCAGATCGCCACCACACCCGCCGCATACCGCCGCCGCTTCCGCACCCGCGCGGCCTGACCGCTCCGGTACCCCAGCCCCCGTCGTCACCGGCGGCTTCCACGCACCCGGGCACGGCGGACGGCCTCGCCATGCCCCCATCCGAGAAAGGCACCCACCATGACCACCAACCAGCCCTCCGCGACGCTCCGCGAGGTATCGGGCCTGGACGCCCGCCTGCCCCGGCTGAGCGAGTCCGTCCTCATCCTGATCGACGTCCAGAACACCTACCGCACCGGCGTCATGGCCCTGGAGGGTGCCGAGGAGGCCGTCGCGGCCTGCGCCCGCCTGCTGGAACGGGCCAGGGCCGCCGGCACCCCCGTCGTCCACGTCATCCATGACGGCGGTGAGGGCTCCCCGTACGACATCCGCGAGCACCTCGGCGCACTCAGTGACGAGGTGGCTCCCCGGGAGGGCGAGACGGTGGTCGTGAAGCAGTTCCCCAACTCCTTCCACCGCACGGAACTGGAGAAGGCGCTGACCGCCCTCGGCGCGGAGCCCGGCAGCGGCAAGGACCTGGTGCTCGCCGGCTTCATGACCCACATGTGCGTCACCCACACCGCCCAGGGCGCCTTCAACCTCGGTTACCGGCCCGCCGTCGTCGCCGAGGCGACCGCCACCCGCAGTCTTCCCGCGCCCGACGGCACGGTGGTGCCGGCCGCCGCCCTCCAGACCGCCGCCCTGGCAGCCATCGCCGACCTCTTCGCCCCCGTCGCCCCCACGGTCGACGCGATCCCCGCCTGACCGGGCCCGCGCCGCCCACGCGAGGCGGCACGGGCCCGAGGGGCCGGGACCCAACGACGACGCCGGGATGCCCTCGGGGCATCCCGGCGTGAAGTCGGCGGCGAGGAAAGCGGAAGGACTAATTCATGAGAGGAATGAGAAGGAAGCCCCTCCATGGCCTCGCCGTGAGCAACGTCAGCAGTCAGGCGGGGATCAGGTCGCGCAGGTTTTCCGGCGTGATGACCACGGAGTCCGGGTGCAGCCCGTCCGGCCGTTCCGGACCGATGTACGTGACCGGCCCTTCCGGTAGACCAGAGGGTCGAAAGCGTGGGCCATCCCGGCATGATCCCAGAACCGTCCGGGGAGGGGCATGCGAGTTTTCGTGCCCCTCCCCTCGGCCGCGCCGCGGTGCGTCGTCAGCCCTCCACGGACGTGGTCGTGAAGCGGTCACCGCAGACGCGGACCTGGGGGTCGCGCAGGGTGAGCGCCTCCTTGGAGCCGGGCGGGTAGACCCGCAGATAGTCGGCCCGCTTCCAGCAGCCGCCGTCCGCGATGCCCTGGTTGAGCGTGTGCAGGACGACGTGTGCCGTCCTTCCGGGGCCGATCACCGCCGACCCGTGCGCGGCGCCGTCACGCTTGGCCGGTACGCCGATGACGCTGCCGTCCCGCTGGATCAGGGAGACACCGGGGAAGCCGTTCAGGGCGCAGGAGCGGGCGGACTCGTTCACGAAGGTGAGCCGGTAGTAGACCTGCCCCGCGCCTCCGTCGGCCTGCTTCACGCTCATGCCCAGGCCCTCGGCCGTGCACCGTCCGGGGCCGGCCGCCTCGGCGCCGGAGTCCGTACCGGAACCGCCGGTCGCCGTGGGGGAGGGCGCCGGCTGCGCGGGAGCCGAGGAGACCGGGCCGGAGGGCGGCGAGGTCTGCGAGGAGGCCGTCGTTTCGGCGTGGGCCGCGGGCGAGACCGAGCCGTCCGACGCGGAGCCGTCGTCGTTGCAGCCCGCCGCGACGACGGCGAACGACATCATCGCGACGGGTACGAGGAGGCGTCGGCGGAGCCTGTGAGTTCTCCCGGCCGCCCCGCCTCCTCGCGGACGAGACGCGTGCTCGAACGGTGCGGGGGTGGCGTTGGTGCGAGAGAGGGATCCCATGACGGACGCCTGCTCGATTTTCGGCACTCCGAACCTGTTGATCTTGCGGAATTGCCACCACCGCGAACCGACCCCTTCGCCCGCCGCCCACTCCGGCCGTCAGCCGTCCTCGTACTCGGCCGCATCCTCGTCCTCGTCCGGCCCTTCCAGGTCGTCTACGCACTCCTCGGCCATCGCCCCGTCGCGCAGCACCTTCAGAGCCTCCTCGGCGGACCTCCACCTCATGGTTCCGGCAGGGAGGGGAGGCGTGCGGGCAGTCCCGCCGCCTCCGCCGCCTCGGCCAGCACCTCGCGGAGCATCGCCGGAGTGAGCCGCCCGGTGAAGACGTTGCGCCGGCTGACGTGGTAGCAGCCGAACACGGTCAGCGGATCGCCCGCCCCGTCGGCCGGGGCCAGCGCCGTACGGACACCGTGCCCGAACACCGGCCTCGGCCGGGGCACCCGCCGCCCGGCCCGTTCCAGGGCCGCCAGGGTCGCCTGCCAGCCGAAGCCGCCGAGCGCGACGACCGACCGCACCGTGGGCCGCAGCAACTCCAGTTCCCGGGTCAGCCAGGGCCGGCAGGTGTCCCGCTCGCCGGGCGTGGGACGGTTGGCGGGCGGCGCGCAGTGCACGGGGGACGTCACCCTGACCCCGTACAGTTCGAGCCCGTCGCCCAGGTCCGTCACCGTGGACCGGGACGCGAGGCCGAGCTCGTACAGCGTGGCGTACAGAAGGTCGCCGGCCCGGTCGCCGGTGAACATCCGGCCCGTCCGGTTCCCCCCGTGCGCGGCAGGCGCCAGGCCCGTGATCGCCAGGGAGGCGTCGGCGGGGCCGAAACCGGGTACGGGACGCGCCCAGTACTCCCAGTCGCGGAACGCGGGGCGTTTGACGCGGGCGGTCTCCTCCCGCCACTCCACGAGGCGGGGGCAGGCACGGCACCGGACCAGCTGCTCGTCGAGGGCGGCCAGCGTACGGGAGCGGGCGGCCGCCCGTACGGGGTAGTCCTCGGCGGTGCACATGATCGACCCGCTTCCACGTCCTGCCGACGTATTTCCGGCGGCCGCCCGGTGGCGTGCCGTTCGAAATGAGCGTACCCACGGCGGATGGGACCACGGCCGGGGAAACGGAGCCGCTCGCGCCGGGAAGGAAGGGAAACCGGACCACGAAGGATTTCTCCGTCGGGGACCATGTGCGAGGGAACTCCGGAGCCGGTCACGTCGAAGGCGTCATCACCGAGAAACACACGCACGACGTCGAATCCAAGCAGGGATGACGGGACTGCCCTGAGGCCGTGCGGTGGCGCTGCCACCGCAGACTGATCACCGACGCGCTGATCGTCGCGGGCGCGGAGGCCGTCGACATCCTGTCCCTCACGTCGAAGCGGTCCGCGGCCCTGAACAAGGACGCGCGGTCCGCGCCGGCCGGCTGACCTACCCGCCCCACGACTGAGGGGCCGCACCGGACCCGCCGTGCCCGGGCCACGGCCGGAGCTTCTCCGGGTTGCGCACCGCCCAGATGCGGTGGACGCGGTCCCCGGCGAGACCGAACGCCGCCACGGTGACGGTGACCCCGGCGTGCTGGGCGACCAGTCCCGCCCGGCCGTTCACCGTCCGCTCCAGCAGTACGAGATCGGGCACCTTGTCCGCGAAGTGGCACAGGTACTGGGCGACGCGCTCGCCGCCCTCCACCGGACGCAGCGCCGCCCCGGCCAGCCCGCCGCCGTCGGTGATCATCGCCGCCTCGGGGTCGAGGAGAGCGATCAGCGCCGCGATGTCCTTGGTCTCCCACGCCTCCTTGAACTCCCGTACCAGGACCGCCTGCCCGGCCGCAGGACCCGTCCCGGCCCGCGCTTCCCGAAGGCGCCGGCGGGCCGACGCGGCGAGCTGCCGGCAGGCAGGGGCGCTCCGGCCGACGATGCCGGCGACCTCCACGAAGGGGTAGCGGAAGACGTCGTGCAGGATGAACGCCACCCGCTCGGCCGGGGTCATGGACTCCAGCACGACCAGGAAAGCCATGTTCACGGACTCGTCCAGGGTGACCCGGTCCGCCGGATCCGCCGGTTCGTCCCGGCCGCCGTCGGTGTGCCCGCCGACCCACTCGGAGCGGTCGGGCAGGGGCTCCGGTATCCACTCGCCGACGTAACGCTCCCGCCTGACCCGCGCCGAGCCCAGCACGTCGAGGCAGACCCGGCCGGCCACCGTCGTCAGCCACGCCCCGGGCGAGGCGATGGTCTCCTGCTGTCGCGGTGACATCGCGTACCAGCGGGCGTACGTCTCCTGTACGGCGTCCTCCGCCTCGGCGACCGAACCGAGCAGCCGGTAGGCGAGGTTCATCAGCTGCCGGCGCTCCCCGATGACCGTGCCGAGGTCCGGTTCGGACCGCTCGTTCCCCGCCTCGGAAGGTGTGCTCATGTGCGCGACCGTCCCTGGGTCTCGTCGTCCGTTTCCGCTGTTGGTGGTTCGACGGAACAGGGTGCCGGAATGTGAGGCGGCCCCCGGCCTCACATTCCGCGGAGCTACGTCGTCGGACCGTTGAGACCGTACCGACCCACCGCCGCGAGGCGGAAGAGAGGACAGCGTCATGGCCGCACCGACGACGGCAGCACCTGGCGGACCCGGGCCCGACACGGCCGCAGCGCCGGGCCGGACCACGTTCATCGAGGTCTCGCTCGCCCTGCAGACCCTGGCCGTCTTCTTCCAGGCGGTCACCGCCGGGCTCCTGCTCTCGGCCCACGGTGAGGTGCTGCACAGTGTGGGGGCCCGCGTGATGTACGGCGCGTCGATGCTCTACGTGCTCGCCGCGATCCTGGCGTGGCGGCCGGGCGGCGGATCGCCCCGCCCGGTCCTGTACGCGACCGGATTCCTCGTACTCGCCTCGGTGCAGGTGGTGCTGGGCATCGCGCACGAGGCGGCGTGGCATGTCCCGCTGGGCGTCCTGATGTTCGGCCTGAGCACGGTCGCCCTGGGCCACGCCCTGTACCTCCGGGTGGGGCGGCGAGCGGCGGTCCGGAAGTAGCGGCCCGGACCGGACCGCCGCCGAGACGGTACGCGAGGGCATCGGTGTCGGGACCGACTGCTTCTCGGAAGTCCGCCTGCCATCCATCGAGGGCTCTGCACACGGGAAAGGGCTCTGCGCGCGGGAGATGATAAAGAAAAAGGGTCGGGTCACGGCGCACGCGCCGCGACCCGACCCTTTTCCGGGATGAGCGATCAACTACCAGCGGTACCAGCGGCCGCGCTTTCCACCGCCGCTCGCCGGGCGTACGACGAAGCCGAGCAGCCACACCACAAGGACCGCCACGGCTATCCACCACAGAGCCTTCAGGGCGAAACCCGCCCCGAAGAGAATGAGCGCAAGCAGAAGAACCAGAATGATCGGAACCATGGGTATCAACCTCCGAAGCGTCACATGCCCCGCCCTCTGCGCTGTATTCCTGGCGAGTTCGCGAATTTCTCGGCCAAGGGCGGGTAGTCGCAGTCTCGCGCACGCGTAAGCAGCCGCTGTACGACGGAAGGGGAATGGTCGCCATGTCGACATCCGTATCTGCGCAGGTGCCGGGGACCACGACAGAGGTGCCGGCGGAACTCCCGGAGATCGCCGATCCGCTGAAGGTCGCGCCCAAGGACGCCCGTGCACTCAGCAAACTGTTCTTCGACCGGTTGCGGATCCTCGAAGAAGGAACGGCGGAGTACCAGTACGCCCGCAACACGCTCATCGAAATGAATCTCACCCTGGTGCACTTCGCTGCCGCCCGTTACCGCAACCGCGGCAACGGCCAGATGGAAGACATCATCCAGGTGGGAACCATCGGACTGATCAAAGCCATCGACCGCTTCGAGCTCAGCCGGGAAGTCGAGTTCACCTCATTCGCGATTCCCTACATCGTGGGTGAGATCAAGCGCTTCTTCCGGGACACCACGTGGTCCGTCCATGTCCCGAGGCGGCTCCAGGAGCTGCGGGTCACCCTTGCCAAGGCCAAGGAGGAACTGGCCACCACGCTAGGCCGGGAAGCCACGGTCGCCGAACTGGCCGAACGCCTCGGCATCAGCGAGGAGGACGTCATCGAGGGCCTGGTCGCCTCCAACGGCTACACCGCGCACTCGCTCGACGTGCCCCTGGACGGTGCGGAGACCGACGGCCCCGGCGGGGTGAGCCGGACCCACGCGGACATCACCGGTGAGTGCGACCCCGGGATCGAACTGGTCGAGAACCTGCACGCCCTGGCGCCCCTCCTGGAGACGCTGGACGAACGGGAACGCGCCATCGTCCAGATGCGCTTCGGCCAGGAGATGACACAGGCCCGGATAGGTGAACGTCTCGGCCTGTCCCAGATGCATGTCTCACGGCTCATCGCCCGCATACTCGGCAGGCTCCGCGAAGGCATCCTCACTGAGGACTGAGGACTGAGGACTGAGGACTGAGGACTGTCGCCTTCGCCGGGGACAGCCCCGAGGGCATCATTGGACGCGCGAGTTGCCGGCTGACGTCTCGTCCTCGTCGTCGTCCGAACCCGGCACATGGACATCCGTGACGTTGATGTTGATCTCGACCACTTCGAGACCGGTCATCGTCTGAACCGCCTCGGTGACGTTCGTACGGATGCTGCGCGCGGTCTCCATGATGGTGGCGCCGTACTCGACGACGATGTCGAGGTCGATGGCGGTCTGCTTCTCGCCGACCTCCACCTTGACGCCCCGCCCGGGGTCGCTGGAGCGGGAGACCCGGTCCTTGACAGCTCCGAGCGCTCGTGAAGGGCCCTTGCCGACGGCATGGACGCCGTCGGTCTCCCGTACGGCGATGCCGGCGATCGTCGAGACCACGTTGTCCGCGATGGTCGTCGTCCCTCGCGTGCCGCCTTCCAGCCGGGTGCCGCTGACGCTTTCGTTGGTCGCCATGAGTTCCTCACACGGAAGCTTGTCGGGGGAGAGGGGCCGGCCGGGCAGAAGCCGTTCTGCCGCGTTCCGCCCCTCTCCCACTCTCCTCCGGCTCCCGCGCGCCCGCCATTCGGGTGGCCGCCGCCGGGGACGCCCCGCGGCTCAGTCCCGCGGCAGCAGCGTCCCGAGCGGCCCGAGGTCCAGGTTCAGGTCCTCGGGCCGCACGCCGTGCTGCTCGCAGAGCTCCGTCATCCGCTGCTCCAGGAGCATCAGCGTCGTACCGATCTCCTCGGTCTGTTCGTCCGTGAGGTCACCCTCGTCGATCCGCCGGATCGCCTGGCGCTCCATCAGCTGGCGAAGGAGCTCCACCACGGTGAGCACCAGCGTGACGAGGTCCTGACCCATCCGGCCGGAGTCCAGATCGACCCGCGCGTCCGTCACAACGGCCCCCCGTCCGCCCAGGGGGCGGGCACACGCTCGCTGACCGACGACAGCAGCGCATGCAGCGACAGCCGTACGAGAGGCACGTCGGCGATCGCGATCACCAGGTCCCCGCTGATCACCACCCCGGTCGCCAGCACCCGGTCCAGCAGATCGACCAGGGGCACGCCGATCGGCCCGCTCAGCGGCTCCGGCTCGTCCCACGGCACGATGGCGCGTTCCACCCTCTACACCTCGCCGACGAAGGAGTACGGCGCCCAGGGCCCCGACAGTTCGACCTGCGCCCCGGTCCGTTCTCGGAGGCTCTGTGCCAGCCGCGCCAGCTCCGCCGCCCGGTCCTCGGCCACCAGATAGGTGGCGTTGAGCACCTGGGTGCGCCGCTCCTCCGGGACGCGTGCCCCGTGCGGCGGCAACCGGCGCGACGCGGTGGCCAGACCGCTCACACCCGCGTCCACGACCTCGGCGATCCGCACGCCGTCCGTCCGGTGCCGTTCGCGCCGGTCCCGCAGGCTCCGCTTCCGGTCGAGGTAGGCCCGGCCGGCCCCGGCCCCGGGGGCGGGGCCCTGCGGGGCGGCCTCGGCGACTTGTCGGGCCGGTGCGTCGGTCACGTACACCTTCACGCCCCACTCGGAGTGGTGCGCCGTACGCTCCAGCGCGGCGTGGAACCGCTCCGACTCCCTGCTCAGTGAGGCCCGCGCCCGCTCCTCGTCGTGGTACAGCGTGGACAGCGGGAGGGGCACCGTCGGACAGCGGGCGGCCACCGCGCACACGACCTCGTGATGGGCCCGAGCGTACCGTTCGAGCTCGGGCTCGTCGGCGAGCCGTGCCTGCCACGCCTCGTCGGTGAAGTCCGCCGCCCGCACGCTCTGCACGACTGCGGTGAGCGCCGGGCCGAGGGTCAGCGCGCGCAGGGGGCTCTCGTCCGTGACGCCCGACGGCCCCGCGAGGACCGGCGGCTCTTCGGCACGGCACACCGCGTAGACGTAGACGGCGTCGGCGGGCGAGGGGATGTGCTCGGTCATGTACTCGGTTCTCCTCGGCTCATCTCCGGGACGACGGCTTCGTTTCGGACGCCTGCGGCTCATGCGCGTCGGCCGTCTGTGACTCAAGGGCTTCCAGGCGGGCACGCAACTCCCGGTTCTCGTCCTGCAGGGCGTTGCGCGCCGCGTGCGAACTGAGCGCGGGATCGGTCTCCCACCAGTCGATACCGGCCTTCTTCGCCGTGTCGACGGAGGCGACGAAGAGGCGCAGCCGGATGGTGAGCAGCTCGATGTCCAGCAGATCGATCTTGATGTCACCGGCGATGACGATGCCCTTGTCCAGGACGCGTTCGAGGATGTCGGCGAGGTTGGTCGTGTGCGGGCCGGCCGGCGCGTAGCCGTCCTGCCTGAAGTCGAGGTCAGTCACGACGGGACCTCCGCGCGCGCCGCCCGGCGGGAGCGGGCTCCTCTTCGTCGTCCTCTTCCTCTTCCTCCTCCGGTTCTTCCTCCTCTTCCTCCGGTTCCTCTTCCTCCTCCGGTTCCTCGTCGTCCTCCCACTCCTCCTCGTCCTCGCCCTCCTCGTCGCCGTCCTCGTCGTCGTAGTCCTCGTCCTCCGGCCCCTCCTCGCCCTCGGACTCCTCCTCGTCCTCCGACCCCTCGTCGCCCTCGGACTCCTCCTCCTCGGCCACGGCATCCTCGTGGGACACGACGACTTCTCCGTCGCGGATCTCGCCGCGCCAGCCGTCGGGCTCCTCGTCGGTGAGCGTGACGTACCGCTGGAAGTGCTTGAAGTCGAGCCGGATGCGGCGCCCCTGGGCGCGCCAGAGGTTGCCCGTCTTCTCGAAGAACCCGGACGGGTAGTACTGGACGACCAGCACGATGCGGGTCAGATTCGGTGTCAGCTCATGGAAGCTGACGGCGCCGCGCGTGGTGCCCTTGGAGCCCTCCGACGTCCAGACGATGCGTTCGTCGGGGACCTGTTCCTGGACAGTCGCCTTGAAGCTGCGCGAGGACGGGCCGATCTTGACCTTCCAGTCGCTCGTGGCCTCGTCGCTCGTCGACACGTCCTGGACGCCCTTCGCGAAGCTGCTGAAGCGGTCGTACTGGGTCCAGTAGTCGTACGCGGTACGCAGGGGAACGCCGACGTCGAGCACCTCGACGATGTTCATCGACTTGCCGCCGCCCGACTTGCTCTTCCCCTTGCCGCCGCCGAACGCCTCCTTGGCCTTCTCCGTGATGTTGTCCTTCACCCCCTTGGCCTTCTCGGAGACGAACGACTTCAGCGGGGACTCGCCCTGGAGGACGCGGGAGGCCACGGCGGGCAGGGAACCGCCGTTCTCCGCGGAGTCGGTGAGCTGCTGCGCGACATCCGTCAGCTTGCCGCCCGCTTTGCCCGCGAGGTCCTCCACCTTGGCGCTGAGGAAGCCCGACAGTTCCTCCCGGAGTCTGTCCAGGCCCGACCCCTGGGCCCCGGACTCGTCCGGCGCATCGGCGCGCTCGTCCTGTTCTGTCCTGGCCATGACTCGCTACCTCCGACGATCGGTGCGCTTGGAAGCGCTCCGCTTGGACGACGACGTCTTCTTCGCGGTGGTCTTCTTCGCCGCGGCTTTCTTCGCGGGAGCCGTCTTCTTCGGCGCCGCCTTCTTCGCCCGGGCCGTCTTCTTCGCGGGAGCGGTCTTCTTCGCCGCCGTCTTCTTCTCGGCGGCCTTCTTCCCCGCGGCTTTCTTGGCGGGTGCCGCCCTCTTGGCCGGAGCGGTCTTCTTCGCCGCCTTCTTGGCCGGTGCCTTACCGGCCGTACCGCTCTTCCCGCCCGGCCGCCGACTGGGCGGAGCCTCCGGCTCCGGTTCCGGCTCCGGTTCCTCTTCGTCCTCGTCCTCGTCCTCGTAGTCTTCGTCTTCGCTCTCGTCTTCGCCCTCGTCCCAGGGCTCCTCCTCGTCCTCGTCCTCGTGCGAGGCGTCCCCGCCTTCCGGTTCCTCTTCGTCCTCGTCGTACTCGTCCTCGTAATCTGCGTCGTCGTCCTCGGACGTGTCGTCCTCGCGCGGACCTTCGACGAGCCGGGCGGTGCGGTCGCTGATCGCGTCGGCCAGCGACGACATGCCGCGGTTGGCCGCCGCCGTCACGGCCTTGCGGCCCGCGTCCATGACCTCGCCCCTCAGCTGCTCCTGGAGCTCCGCGACCTGGGGGACCCCGCCGAGGCGGCGCATGCCCTCCGCGGCGAGCTGGCGGGGTTCGAGCCCGAACCGTCTGCCCGCCAGGTACGTAGCGACGGTCAGGGCCATCCGGCCCTTCTTGGTCCGGCCCAGCACGTAGCCGCCCACCACCGCGGCTGCGAGCGTCACCTTGGCCTGGTCATCCATGAGCACGTCACCTTCGATCGCTTGGCACTCGGCCTGCCCGAACGGCGTGCAGCCGGTCGAGCAGCCGCTCCTCTTCCCGTTCGAATTCCTCGAGCGTGATGTCTCCGTCCTCCAACTCCTGGTTGAGTACGGCCAGTTGCGTGCGCAGTACATGAGGGTCGTGAAGCTCGCGCTCGGCGGCGTCATTGAGCTTCTCCGCCACCCAGACCACCCCCCGGACGGGTGCGAGGGGCAGAGTGAGCAGTCCCGTGATCAGGCCCATCTCAGCCACTGCCCACGGGTACCGGGCGGGCCTCGGCCGCGACGAAGCTGTAGCACGGCAGGGGCCCGGCCAGACGGAGCTCCACATGGCCGCGGTTGTCGCTCGCGAACCGGTGGGCCTCGGCCAGGAACGCCTCACTGGCACCGCGGTCCACCAGGAACGACACATTGAGGACGCACCCCTGGACCTCCGGGCCCGCCGCCACCGCCCGCGCCCTCGGGGTCAGCTCCCGCAGCACCCGCCGCCCCGCTTCGGAGGCCCGGCGCGCGAGGGCCGCGGCCACCGCCTCGCCCAGTTTCAGGCTGGCCTCGTATCCCGGACGCCGGCGCGTGGCATCCCGCAGCCTGCGTACGGTGCTGTCCTCGGCGACGACATCGGCGAGCGCGTCCTCGGCGGCCAGCGCTTTGACGTTGATCTCGTGACAGCCCGCGAGCCGCTTCAGGGCCGCCGTGTGCCCGGCCCCGTCGGCGGCCAGTTGCCGCAGCACGGCCTCCTCGCCCGGCGCGACCATGCCGAACCGCATCGGCAGCACGGGCCCCTCGTCCATGAGGCGCATCAGCAGATCCTGGTGGGCCAGCAGATCGCGGCGGCGCGCCCGGAGATCCGGGGGAGCGTCGCTGACGACGGCGGCCAGCCGGCCCTGCCGGACGGTCCGCGGGCGGGCGGGCGGGCTGCCCACCCCGCCCTGCCCCTTCGGGAGGGTGACTCCCGCCGGGGTGATCGCGTAGACGTACACACCGTCGGCTGTCACGGCTCAGGCCTCCGCCCGGCGGCGCCGGCTCTCGCTGTCGCGCGCCGGAGAACGCCGCTTCTTCGGCCGCTCCTCCGACTCCTCGTCCTCGTCGTCGCCGCCGCCGACCGCCTTGCGTACGGTGTCTCCCACCGACTCGGCCGCCCTGCGCACCTTCCGCTTGCCGATGGACTTGACGGCACCGCCGCCGATCAGTTCCGGAACCGTGGTGCTGCCCGAGTCCCGCTCCAGGTCGAGCCGGTTGCACGCCTCGGCGAACCGCAGATACGTATCCACGCTCGCGACGACGATGCGCGCGTCTATCTTGAGGATCTCGATGCCGACCAGGGAGACCCTGACGAACACATCGATCACCATGCCCCGGTCGAGGATCAGCTCCAGGACGTCGTACAGGGTGCCGGCGCGCGGCGGGCAGGCGACGACTTCGTCGGAGTAGGTGGTGGCGGTCATGGAATGTCCTTCCGGCAGGGGAGTGGACGCGGCTCACTCGTCGGCGGCGCCCCGGCGGTACCGGCGGACCCTGCGGTACTCCAGGAGTTCACCGGACCGGTCCAGCTGCACCTCGTAGGAGGCGAGGAGGCTCGTGGTGTCCGGGATCCGGGGCACTTCGAGAACGTCCACGACGACGCACCAGCCGTCGTCGGTGCGCCGGATGGCGGACACCCCCTCCGCGTGGTGGTCGATGAGACCCTCCAGGCTCTGGCAGGCAGCGCGGGCCGCGTGCTCGGGGCCTCGTGCGGACGAGGAGCGACGAGTGGTCGTCGTTTTCGTGGTTCCGGCGTGGGAGCGCCGCTGATCTGCCATGGAACCCAGTCTGCTCACTCTCACAGCCCCCGCATCTTGGCGAGGTCATTGGAGCGTGTGCGGTGGTGCCACGCGGGCTGCGTCGCGGACAGTGGCTACGGCTGCCCGGCAGGCACCGCCCATGGATCACCCGGACTCCTTGCGGGAGCGCCCGATCGGCACCGGGGCCGGCCTCGCCGCGGCCGACGGCTCCCCCTCGCCCCGCACTCCTCGCTTCCCGAGAGGAGCGACGTGCCGGACCCGCTGGTCACGGCGGCACCAGCCGTCCTCGCCACGCTCGGCCCGATCCCGGCGTCGCTGCTGCCCGGCGCTGACCCGACAGGTGTTTCGCCCGAACGCCCGCCCCCGGACCGCTCGCGTCGTGGGCGGCGACGAGCGCCCTTACGCTGCCAGAGGATCACCCCCCGTGAACGAGGAGCAGACCGATGGACCTCCGCCTGAGGACGATCAGCCGGGACGAGCACACGGCGTTCGTCGAGAGCCTGCCGTCGGCGAGCCACATGCAGGTCCCCTCCTGGGGCGAGGTGAAACCCGACTGGCGGGCGGAGAGCCTCGGCTGGACCGACGACGCCGGCCGGGTCACCGGAACGGCCCTGGTCCTCTACCGCCCGCTGCCGAAGCTGAAGCGCTGCCTCGCCTATCTGCCCGAGGGCCCCGTCATCGACTGGTACGACGACGACCTCGGCCGGTGGCTGAAGCCGCTCCTCGACCACCTCGGGGGACAGGGCGCGTTCACCGTGAAGATGGGCCCGCCCGTCGTCGCCCGGCGCTGGGACGCGGCCACCGTGAAGGAGGCCATCGCCGACCCACTGGCCCACCGCCTCGGCGAGGTCGACCCCACGGAACAGGACCCCCGCGCCTTCGCGCTGATGGACCGTCTGCGAGCCATGGGCTGGCAGCAGGCCGGGGGCGACAGCGAGGAGGGCTTCGCCGCCGGCCAGCCCCGTTACGTCTTCCAGCTCCCCCTCGCGGGCCGCACGCTCGACGAGATCCTGAGCGGCTTCAACCAGCTGTGGCGCCGCAACGTCAAGAAGGCCGAGAAGGCCGGCGTCAAGGTCGTCCAGGGCGACTACGCCGACCTGGACACCTTCTACGCGCTCTACACCGAGACCGCCGAGCGCGACCGGTTCATCCCCCGCCCCCTGGAGTACTTCCAGCGCATGTGGAAGGCGCTCACCGCCGAGCACCCCGACCGGATGCGGCTCTACCTCGCGGCGCACGACGGGGAGGTGCTGGCCGCCGCCACCATGCTCACCGTCGGCGGGCACGTCTGGTACTCGTACGGCGCCTCCACCAGCCGCAGGCGCGAGGTCCAGCCCAACAACGCCATCCAGTGGCAGATGATCCGCGACGCCCACGCCCAGGGCGCGCACGTCTACGACTTCCGGGGCACGACCGACACGCTCGACGAGGGCAACCACCTGCTCGGCCTGCTCCGCTTCAAGGCCGGCACCGGGGGCCAGGCCGCCGAGTACGTCGGCGAGTGGGACTACCCCCTCAACAAGGTCCTGCACAAGGCGTTCAGCCTGTACATGGCACGCCGCTAGCGGCCCGGGGCCCGGCCCCCGCCTACCCTTCCTCGCCGGGGTCCAACGCCTCCAGCGGCCGGACCGCCGGGCCCTGGAGGACCGTGCCGTCGACGGCGAAGCGCGAACCGTGGCACGGGCACTCCCACGCCGTCTCCGCCTCGTTGAACGCCACCAGGCACCCCAGATGCGTACAGCGCGCGGACACCGCGCGCACGGTGCCGTCCGGGGCCCGGTACACGGCGCAGCGACGGCCCTTCACCCGGACCACCGCCCCCGTGCCCGGCGGGACCTGGCTCACCGAGTCCAGGTGACTGACGGCCAGCCGGTCGCCGACGAAGTGCTTCGCCACCTCCGCCTGCGCTCCCAGCAGCGACCCCGCCTCGCGCACCGCGCTGCCCAGCCGCCGGGGGTCGTACAGCTCCGCCCACGGCAGGGCAGGGGTCCCCTCGGAGATGAGGGAGGTCAGCAGACGGCCGGCGAGCACCCCGCCGGTCATGCCCCAGCCGCCGAAACCGGTCGCCACATAGGTGTGACGCGCCCCGATGTGGAACGGCCCGATGAGCGGAACCGTATCGCTGGGATCGTTGTCCTGCGCCGCCCACCGGTACGCCGTCGGGCCCACCGGGAACCGTTCGCGCATCCAGCCGTCCAGCCGCCGGAACCCCTCCGCGGGGTCCCCGGTGCCCGGCGTGAAACTCTCCCCGGTCACGATCAGCAGGCGCCGCCCGTCGTCGAGCGGCGTGGAGCGCACCGAACGCTTCCCCTCGTCCTCGGTGATGTACATGCCCTTCGGCGCCAGGTCCGCCGCGATGGGCGCCGCGACGACCAGCTCCCGCCGGGGCGAGAGCCGGGCGAACAGCATCGCGCGGTCGAAGACCGGGTAGTGCGTGGCGACGACCACCGTCCGGGCCGTCACGGTCCGCCCCGACTCGGTGGTCACCCGGCACGGTGTGCCCTCCGAGAGGCCGGTGACCCGGCTGCGCTCGAAGACGCGGCCCCCACGCGCGACCAGGTCGTCGGTCAGGGCCAGCAGGTACTTGCGCGGGTGGAACTGGGCCTGCCCGTTGGCGCGGACCGCCCCGGCCACCGCGAACGGCAGTTCCGTCCCGGTGACGTACGCGGCGTCGAGACCCGCCTCGGCGGCGGCGCGCGCCTCCGCCTCGATCAGCGGGCGCGACGCCGCCCCGGCCGCGTAGCTGTACGCGCTCACCCGCTCCAGGTCGCACGCGATCCGCAGTTCCTCGACGATGCCGGCCACCCGGTCCACCGCGTCCTGCTGCGACGCCGCGTACAGCCGGGTGGCCTCCGCGCCCCTGGTCCGCCGCAGCCTGTCGTACACCAGCGACTGGAGCGCGGACACCTTGGCCGTGGTGTATCCGGTGACCCCGGAGGCGATGCGGTCCGCCTCCAGCACCACGACGTTCCGCCCCGCCCGGGTCAGCTCCCACGCCGTGCTCAGGCCGGCGATGCCGCCGCCGATCACGACGAAGTCCGCATCCGTGTCCGAGGCCAGGCGCGGACGGTCCGGTGCGTCGGTGCTGTCCATCCAGAAGGACTCGTCCAGCCCGGGAAGGGGGCGGGGGTGGGTCATGGTGTGCTCTCCCAATCGTTCCGGGCCGACGGGCCCGCTGCTTCCTGGTCCGGCCTTCGGCAGCCGTGTGCCCCGTCGGTGGGGGCCCATGACGCACACCACGGCCGGAACGTGCCCTGCGTCATACGGCGCGTGCGGGAGGGGGCAGTAATCTGCACGGCGATCCAGCACCCGAGGGGACGCCCCGATGTCCGCAGACCTTTCCCCGCTCATCGCCGCCACCACCCAGTGGCTGACGCGCGCGTTTCCCGCCGACGGAGGGCCGCTCACCGCGGCCCTGGCCGAGGCGCAGGCCCGCCAGGCCGTCACCGTCGCCACCTGGCTGCGCTACCCCACGGACCTGGACGCCGCCCTGGTGGCCCTGAGCGGCCCCGGCGGATCGGCCCGCCTCGACGAGGTCACCGGCGCCCACGGCCATGCGGCGGCCGGTCCGCAGGACACGGCCTGGCGCAGCTGGGTGGACGAGGTCGTCGCCAGCTGGGCCGCCCACCTGCTCACCGCACCCGGGGCGGCGAGGGAAGCGGTGCAGGCGCTCGAACAGTGCGAGCACACCGTGGCCGGGCCCGCCGAGTTCCGCCGCCTGACCGAACCGAACGCGCACGACCTGGCGGCCACCGCACTGCTGCGCCACCCCGATCTGATGGAGCCGATAGCCCGCCTCCATCACGCGGACCTGCTCGACCGCCTGCGCCTCGGCCCGGCCCGCGCCCGCTGAGCGCCGGGGACGTGCCGGGGCGCCGGGGGGTTCAGCCCTTGCCGCGGCCGGTCAGCAGGTCGCGGGCCCGGTCGACCAGCCCGGTGCCGGGGCCGAGGATCTTGTTGCCGGGCGGGGTGTCGGGGGCGGAGGGGTGCGGACGGGTCGGGGCGGTCTTCTTCGCCGCGCGGACCTTCTCGCCCAGCTCCTCCAGGGCCTCGGAGGAGACGGCCGCCGCGAGCAGCGGGAACAGCCGGTTCTCCTCGTCGCGCACGTGCTCGCTCACCTCCAGCTTCAGCGTCGCCACCAGATGGTCGAACTGCGGGTCGTCCGCGGGCAGCCCCTCCAGGTCCTTGAGGTGCTGCTCCACCTTCGCGTGGTCGGACAGCTCCTTGTCGGCCATGTCGTCGCCGTCGTCCACGTACCGGCGCACCACCGGGTACAGGTGCATCTCCTCCGCCACGGAGTGACGGACCAGCTCGATCGTCAGCTCGTCGGCGAGCTTCCTGCGCTGCTCGTCGCCGACCGGCTGGGCCTCGATCCTCGCGAACAGTTCGTCGACCTCGCGGTGGTCCGTGGTGAGCTCCGCGATCACGTTTCCGCCGTGTCCCATCAGTGAAATCCCTTTCCGCTTGTGCGGTGTCCGCCTGGGTGGTGCGAGCCGAAGTCAGCCCACCGTTCCACAGGGGTACCCCCGAACCTCACCAACACACGGCGCCACGCCCCACTCTGGGCAGCCTGGCGTAACGGCGCGCTCTACGAGTGCGAAGGTGATGCCCCGGCTTCGCGCGCGGTGCCGAGCGGCCACGCCTCGATGTCGCGGTAGCGGATCTGCCCGGGGCCGCGCCCCGCGTTGCTGCCGACCAGGTGCAGGCGCTCGGCGGGCCACGGGCGGCCGCGGAACTCCGTGAGCCGGGCCGCGATCTCCCCGGCCGACGTGTGGTCGCCCCGGCGGACCCGGGCGAGGGTCAGGTGGGGGCGCAGCGGCCGGTTCTCCAGGGCGATGCCGCAGTCCTCCACCACGGTCCGCACGCCGGCGGCGAGCAGATGCAGCCCGTCGAGGTCCCCGGCGATCCCGCTCCACGCCACCCGCTCGTCGAACGTGCCGCCGCCGTGCAGCGCCAGGCGGGGAGCGGGGTGGGCCGCGGCGAGAGCGGCGAGCGGAGGACGCAGCAGCGGAACGGTCTCCACCGGGAGCGCGCCCAGGAACGCCAGGGTGATGTGCCAGTCCTCCACGCGGTTCCACCGCACCTGCGGGTGCGTGTCGTACACGGGGCGCAACTCCCGGGCCAGCTCGTCCTTCGCGGTGTCGGGCGGGGCGAGGGCGATGAACACGCGAACGGTCGCGGGCGGGTTCTCTTCGGTCACACGGCATTCGTACCGCACGCGGTGGGGGCCGCCCCCGCCGGGTGGGCCGCCCCACGGAGGCGGATATCACGCTGCGTGACAGAAAGGGCCATTGGTTCGGTATGGGGCGCGCACCCGGCGCACGGGAGCGCGGTGCGATCGGTGCGGACCCGGAGCCGATGAGGCGTACGCCGGCGGTTATCCGGATTTGCGCGGGTCGTATTCAGTGAAACATGCACAATTGGGACATGGGTTGGCTGGATGTTTCCGGGGAATCCGGGTTGGCATATGTCCGGGGCCGGCCTTCGCGCACGTCGCGGCCGTGCGCATCCATAAGTAAGGGACCGAATTCGGCTCTTCGGCCGTCGGCGGTCATCTATGGTGATTGATGTGAACGGGCGAAGCCGGAAGGCCGGCCGGCCATCGGCGTCGCGCCGGTATCCCGAGGCGTAACGCATCTCCGTCCCGTGCGACCGGGGTCGCACGGAAGGGGTGGGCGGTCCGATGGTGGGGGAGCGGTGAATCCGCGTGACAGGCCCGCATATATCTGAAGAACATGCCGTGGCATGTGGGAAAACAAGTGGGGGGACGGTCGTGACCAATCCTTTCGATGACGAGTCGGCGCGGTTTGTGACGCTGGTGAACGGCGAGGGCCAGTACTCGCTGTGGCCCGCGCACATCGAGGTTCCGGGCGGGTGGAGCGTCGGCGGCCCGGAGGGTTCGCGCCAGGAATGTCTCGACGCGATCGAGGCGGCGTGGACGGACATGCGGCCCGCCGGCCTGGTGCGGGCGATGGAGGCCGACGCCGGATAGGGCGGCGCGGAGGCCGTCGGGGTCCCGGGGGGCGGGCCCGCCCCGCCGGCCCCCGGGCCCCGGAGTCGAGAAAATCACCGAGACCC